>JBASBA010000001.1:0-2908 GCA_049650885.1 Alteraurantiacibacter sp.
GTGAAGACGCGAAGAACCGTGGTATGGACCCCGATTCCATTACTCACGACTATGCCAAGCTGATCAACGCCAGCTTTGCCGGAGCCCCATCCGACATGGTGCGCACAATGCACCTGTGCCGTGGCAATTTCCGCTCCAGCTGGGCAGCGGAAGGCGGCTATGACCCTGTTGCCGAAGTGATGTTCAACGAATGCGAGCTGGACGCCTTTTTCCTTGAATATGATGACGCGCGCTCGGGCGATTTCTCTCCCTTGCGCTTCTTGCCCAAGGGCAAGAGTGTGGTGCTGGGCCTTGTCTCCACCAAGCTGGGCGAGCAGGAGAGCAAGGACGATATCAAGCGCCGGATCGACGAAGCGGCAAAATACGCCCCTCTCGATCAACTGGCAATCAGCCCGCAATGCGGCTTTGCCAGCACGGTACACGGCAATGATATCACTACCCAGCAGCAGGCCGACAAAATCCGCCTTTGCGTGGAAGTGGCCGAAGAAATCTGGGGCTGATCCCTTCCTGCATCCGGAATACAAAAAGGGCGGTCCTGCGGGGCCGCCCTTTTCTTGTTGCGCAGCTTGCAAGCGCTGCCTGATAAGTTTCGCGGTCTAAAACATGGTGTTGTCGTTCAGCGGCTGCTCGGGCACAGGCTGGATCACGTCCCAGTGCTCCAGCAGATAGCCATCGTTGACGCGATAGATGTCCACCACTGCGCTGCCGCGATCGCCCGGCGCTCGCTTGAAGTGGTAATGTACGGCAACCAGTGTTCCGTCCGGCCCGTCCTCGCCATAGATCACGCGCTTCACATCATGCGTCATCTCAGGATTGGCCTGCATGTGATCGGCCAGCACCGCGATGGTGGGATCGCGGCCCGTGGGTGAATTGGGATCGTGCTGGATATAGTCGGGATGCACCCATGCTTCGAACCCGTCGGTAAGGCGGTTCTGATTATAAAACACCTCGATAAACCGTTCCGACACTTCGCGATCAGACAGGTTTTCACGGCCAGCGGTGTCCATCGGATCGGCAGGCGCGCTTTCAAGGTTTTCGCTTTGCGTGCCGTTGGTATCCATATCGGGCGGACCCGTGCCAGCCTGATCGCAGGCGGCGAGCGAGAGGCCCGCCGCCAGCAATGCTGCAAGACGCAACCTCAATTGCCGTACTCGTCTTTCACCATCATATCGGTGAAGTGACCCACCTTGAAAGCCTCTCCCAGCACGGGATGGGCAAAGCTCATTTCCACAGCGTGGCGGTTGGGCCAGGTAGTGCGCCATTCTTCCTTCGGCAGGATGCGGTCTGGGCCAAGCGGGTTTTCCGGATACGCTTGCTCCGCAGGCTGGAGATGCGCGGTGGTCTTGGCCCAGCCGGTTTCGTAATCGCCCTGCCACTGCATCAGGTAATTCAGGCGCTTGATCTTCCACACGCCATCGACGCGTACGTAATCATTTTCATATACACCGGCTTCCCAGAATTGCTGCGGCGGGCCGTCCGGCTTCCAGTCCATCGCCTCGTCATGCCAGCCACCGGCCAGCAAGCCGCGGAACCGCCCCTTCGCGGTCTGGCGATCCTCGGCCACGGTGATCACCGGCTGGAACTGGAAGTGATCCAGCAGCAGGCCATGCACGGGGCCACGGCGGCCACGGGTGAACAGGTTCTGGAACCACGTGCCATACAAACGCATCACGCCTTCGGGGCCGACATATTCGCCGGACAGGAAGACGACTGCGCCATCTTCGGCAAACAGGCCGGCCACTTCTTCGGGCCGGTTGTAATCGATGTAATAGCCATAGGCCATTTGCAGACGCTGGATCGCGGCCTCGTCTTCCAGCCGGTGGACCTGGTTCTCCAGGGCATCCAGGCGTGCGTTCACATCGCTCATTTCGACTCTCCCAATAATCATCTTTGTATGCAAGACTAACGAACGATACGATCAATGGAAGCCCGTTTAGCGGCAGGGAGTGGCAGAAATGAAAGTGGACCCGGCACAATATCGTGAGGAATGGCAAGGCCGCGTAGCGTTCATAACCGGCGCTGTGACCGGTATCGGCCTTGGCACGGCGCAGGCTTTTGCCGAGGCCGGAATGCGCGTGGCGCTGTCCTACCGCAACGAGGACGATCGCGCATCGACTGCAAATTGGTTCGCTGACAAGGGTTTTGAAACGCCCTTGTTCTGCAAGCTGGACGTGACCGATCGGCAGCGGTTTGCGCAAGTGGCAGAGGAGGTGACTGACCATTTTGGCGAGGTGCATGTGCTGGTGAACAACGCCGGTGTCTCCGTATTCGGGCCTACGGATGATGCCAGCTACGATGATTATGACTGGATCATGGGCGTAAATTTCGGCGGCGTGGTGAACGGCCTGCAAAGTTTTCTGCCGCGCCTGAAGGCCAGCGAAGGGCGGCGGCACGTGGTGAATGTGGCCAGCATGGCGGCGTTCCTGCCCGGACCACAGGCGGGCATCTACACCGCCAGCAAGTTCGCCGTGCGCGGGCTTACCGACAGCCTGCGCTACAATCTTGCGCCGCACGGCATTGGCTGTTCCTTGTGCTGCCCTGCGCTGACCCGCACCAACGCCTGGGCCAGCGCGCAAAAGCGGCCGGAGGAATTTGCCGACGCTGGCTTCGCCACGCCAAAGGAAGGCGAGCTGGAGCAGTTCGGCACCGCTTTCGAGCAATTTGGCATGGACCCGTATGAAGTGGGTGCCAAGATCCTGCGCGGGATGAGCCAGCAGGACGGCCTGATCCTGACCCACCCTGAGCACGCGGTGGATTTCACGCAGGAGTTCGCCAGGCAGATCACCGCCCTGCCGGTGGAGGATTGCCCGCCGGGCCGCGCGCGAATTGAGGAGTTGCGCCGTCAGGCTGGCAGGGATGCAGAGGCCGGACTGGAAACCGCGATGGATGATCTGACTTAGCAATACAG
>JBASBA010000002.1:0-7460 GCA_049650885.1 Alteraurantiacibacter sp.
AACCCGCGCACGGCGTGATGCTTACCAGCGCGACCCTGGCAGATCGGAACGAGGAAGGCCCTGACTGGCCCAGCGCGATTGCCAAATCTGGCGCGCCCCATATCGAAGTTCAGCCGCGCGTTGCAGATGCCACCAGCCCGTTCGACTATGCCAGCCGGGCAGAGGTGCTGATTATCACCGACGTGAAGAAGGGCGATCTTGCCGGCCTTGCCGGTGCCTATGCCCGCATCATTGAAACCAGCAAAGGCGGCGTGTTGGGGCTGTTCACGGCGATACGGCGATTGCGCGCCGTGCATGGCCGCATCGCGGATCGGCTGGCGCGTGAAGGCCTGCCCCTGTTCGCGCAGCATGTTGATCCCATCGACACCGGGACACTGGTGGATATCTTCCGCGACGATCCAAATGCCAGCCTGTTGGGGACGGATGCGTTGCGCGATGGTGTGGATGTTCCGGGAGACAGCCTGCGCTGCGTGGTGATGGAGCAGGTGCCGTGGCCAAAACCCAGCATACTGCATCGCGCCCGACGGGCAGCGGGCGGTGGAAGTGCCTATGATGACAAGATCATCCGCGGTCGATTGGCCCAAGCCTTTGGCCGCCTGATTCGCAGCCGGGATGATAGCGGCCACTTCATCGTCCTTTCCCCCGCCTTCCCTTCCCGCCTTCTCACAGCCTTCCCGCGAGGCGTACCGGTTACACGATTGACGTTGGACGAGGCTTTACAACGCCTCGCTGGCGGTGTTTCTTGTGCGGACGCCGAAATTGAAGAGGACGCGCGGACGTGAAACGCCTTGGACTGCTGCGCCATGCAAAGTCAGACTGGGACGATATGAGCCTGCGCGATTTCGATCGTGGGCTGAATGCGCGTGGTCGCAAAGGCGCAGAACTGATGGGCACGCATATCCGCGAACAGGGCGGAGCATGGGATCTTGTGCTGGCCAGCCCTGCGCAGCGGGTGAAGCTGACGCTGGAATCTAGCGGCCTTGAGATTCCGGCGCGGTTCGAGGAAGCCGCCTATCTGGCAGACAGCCAGACTTTGATGCAGTTACTGTCTACCTGCGATAATAGGGCAGACGCCGTGCTGATGGTGGGCCACAACCCAGGATTGCAGGAACTGGCGCTGGACATGGTGGCGCAGGATGCGGAAAACGACCTGTTCGAAGAGGTTATGAAGAAATATCCTACGGCAGCATTCGCAGTGCTCGAACTGGATATCGATAGCTGGTCAGATCTGGAGATCGGTTGTGGCAAACTGGTGCATTTTGCCCGGCCGCGCGATCTCGATCCTGAACTGGGTCCGGTTCGCGTTAGCTGATTTTGCCAATTGATATCGCGAAAATTGAGCGGAAATCATTCGCCTATGGCGCTGGCAAGGCTGTTACGAACCGAATGCAGGCGCACCAGTATCTCTGATGCCGTAACATCGGACGGGGCTTCTATTGCCTCAATATCGCCATCGGACAACACCTGCCCGCTATTGCCTTCGAGCAAAGCTTTCTTCGCACCCTTAAGCGTGTAACCTTGCTGGTTTACCAGTCGATCTATGGAGTCGACGAGGGCAATATCCGCTGCCCGGTAGAGACGACGGCCACCACTTCGCTTCAACGGCTGCAGCATAGGGAATTGCTGTTCCCAATAGCGCAGCACGTGCGGTTTTATGCCGAAGGCGGCCGAAACTTCCCCGATCGTACGCATCGCGTCAGGCGCCTTGCCATCATCGAAACGAGACATTTCGGAAGTCATTCCGCTCATGAACCTTGGGCGATGCGCTCTTTAAGCTTTTGACTGGCACGAAAAGTCATCACCCGGCGCGGAGTAATAGGTACTTCGACACCCGTCTTGGGATTGCGGCCAACGCGCTCTTTCTTGTCGCGTAGAACAAAACTGCCGAAGCCGGAGATTTTTACATTCTCCCCATCGGACATTGAATCGCACATCTTGGCGAGTATCGACTCGACAAGATCGAGGCTTTCGGCACGCGAAAAGCCCATCTTGTGATTAATGGTTTCTGCCAGGTCCGCACGTGTTAGCGTGCCGACGGATCGCATAACATTCATGCGTACCCTCTCCTAATATCCTGACGACCCGGAACATTTATGTAGGAAAACCAAACGATGCGCAAGGTCCTGCACAAAATTCAATGGGAAAATTACTAGGCCCGCAACAACGCGGCACCCCATGTAAAGCCGCCGCCCATCGCTTCCAGCATCACGAGATCGCCGTTCTTGATCCGGCCATCCTTTCTGGCAACGTCAAATGCCAGCGGAACAGATGCTGCAGAAGTGTTGGCGTGCTGGTCTACAGTCACCACCACCTTTTCCATCGGCAGGCCAAGCTTGCGCGCAGTGGCATCCAGAATTCGCAAATTGGCCTGGTGCGGCACGACCCAATCAATGTCCGCAGCCTCGCAGCCTGCCGCTTCCAACACTTCGCTCAGCACGCTGGACAAGTTCGTCACGGCATGGCGAAAGACTTCGCGGCCTTTCATGCGAAGCTTGCCCACCTGGCCGGTGGTGGAAGGACCGCCATCGACATAGAGCATGTCGCCATGCTCCCCATCAGCGTGCAAACGCGACGCGATGATGCCGGGTCCGTGGGCTGCGCTGTCCTGCGCTTCCATCACGAAAGCACCAGCGCCGTCACCAAACAGGACACAGGTTGCACGATCGTCCCAGTCCAGAATACGGCTAAAAGTTTCTGCGCCGATTACGATGGCGCGTTTCGCCATGCCTGCGCGAAGCATCGCGTCTGCCGTGCTGAGCGCATATAGGAAGCCTGAACATACGGCAGCAACATCGAAGGCTGGAAAGCCCTTGCCGCCAAGCTGGTGCTGCACCTTCGTCGCCGTTGCCGGAAAGGTGTTGTCCGGTGTGGCTGTCGCCAGCACGATCAGGTCAATATCGCCAATAGTCACGCCTGCATCATCTAGGGCAGCCTGAGCAGCAGCGGTAGCGAGAGATGCTGTCGTCTCCCCCTCGCCGGCCAGATAACGCTGGGTTATCCCGGTGCGCTCCCGAATCCACTCGTCACTGGTATCAACGCGTTCTGCCAATTGGGCATTGCTGACGCAATCCTTGGGGAGAGACGAGCCGGTTCCCAAAAGTACAGAGCGGGTCACTTGCCTGCCCTCTCATCCGCTGGTGCAACGCCATTTCCGCTGAGCGCCTCTTCACCCATCTTCGACAGATCGGCAGTAATACGATCGGTAATATCATCCTCCAGCAGGCGCGCCGTCACTGCGACGGCATTCGCCATCCCCTGCGCGTTCGCACTGCCGTGGGATTTCACGATGACTCCGTTCAGACCCAGAAAGACTCCGCCGTTGTGGTTGTTTGGGTCTAGGTGGTGTTTCAGCAACTCGGTCGCCGGGCGTGACACCAGAAACCCGATTTTGGATCGCAGGGAACTGGTAAAAGCAGCCTTCAGCAGATCGGTGACGAAACGGGCCGAGCCTTCGATGGCCTTAAGAGCAATATTGCCGGTAAAACCGTCACTGACCACAACGTCAACTTCGCCGCGATTGATCTTGTCGGCTTCTACATAGCCGTCAAATTGCATGTCGAGGTGTGTGGCGTTCTGCAAAAGATGCGCAGCACGTTGCAGATCGTCCGTTCCCTTGATGCTTTCTGTGCCGATATTCAACAGGCGCACGCGAGGAGTGCGGCCCTTGTTCACAATACGCGAATAGGCCGCCCCCATGATGGCAAACTGCACGAGGTTGCGCGCGTCGCAATCGGTGTTTGCACCAAGATCCAGCATTATCACGTCGTGCTCTTCGAGCGTTGGCAGAAGCGCGGCAAGCGCTGGCCGGTCAATCCCGGGCATCGTGCGCAGCGCCAGTTTGCTCATCGCCATCAGTGCACCGGTATTGCCGGCACTGACAGCAGCGCCGCAATGACCGTCTTTCACGGATTGAATGGCGAGGCCCATGCTGGTGGTTTTGGCACGACGAAGCGCGCGACTGGGCTTCTCATCGCCCGCCACCACATCATCACAATGCAGAATTTCCGACGCTTCTCGCAAACCGGGGTGATCGTCAAGAGCGCTTTTGATGCGCCCCTCGTCCCCTACCAGCAGGAAGTTGAATTTGTCGTGACGGCGACGCGCAAGCGCCGCACCGGAAACCATGACGCGCACGCCATGATCCCCGCCCATCGCATCAATCGCGATACGGGGCAGGCTCATTGGCGCGGACTCCCTGGTTCGATTTGGACCTTAAAGGCCCTTGGGCTCGATAACCTGGCGACCATTGTAATGGCCACAGGCATTGCACAGCATGTGAGGACGCTTCAATTCGCCACAGTTGGAGCATTCGTGAAAGGCTTCCACCTTCAGCGAATCATGTGACCGGCGATTGCCCCGGCGATGCGGCGATACTTTTCTTTTAGGGACAGCCATGCGGCACCTGTTCCTTGAATTCGTTCAAAATGATGTCGGAGCCGCCCTAGGCCAAGGCTGTCCGCTGCGCAAGCGCGCCGGAGCAGCCTTGATATAGGATGCGGCGAAGGCGCGCGCTATACCGATATCTGCGCAGCATGCAAGTGCGCCGACCCAGTTCTGGCGGCAAACTGCTATCAATGCTGACAGAACATCCGCGAGAAAGGAGTATCGCCCACGGAACGTGTCAGTGTCGGCAATCCGCGAAGCGCCCTGCTACCCCTTGGCCATCGCGCTGTCCGAGACATAGGGGTTGGTTTGCCGCTCCTGCCCGAAAGTGCTGGTGCGGCCGTGACCGGGAACGAATGTGACTGCGTCGCCCAGCGGCCAAAGTTTCTGGGTGATTGCGTCGAGCAGATCCTGATGGTTGCCCATGGGAAAGTCAGTGCGACCAATGCTGCCCTCGAACAACACGTCGCCAACGAAGGCGAAATTGCTGTCGCGGTGAAAGAACACCACGTGGCCGGGCGTGTGACCGGGGCAATGGAGCACTTCCATCGTCACCTCTCCAAACCTCACCGTGTCGCCATCGTTCAGCCAGCGCGATGGCTCGAAAACTTCGCATTTCATCTGAAAGCGCGGGCCATCATCTTCAAGCCGGCTGATCCAGAAGCGATCATCCTCATGCGGACCTTCGATCGGCAATCCCAATTCTTCGGCCAGCATACCTGCCTGTCCGCAATGATCGGCATGACCGTGGGTGAGCAGTATCTTTTCGAGCTTTACACCTGTTTTCGCCACCGCATCCTTGAGCTTATCAAGATCCCCGCCCGGATCGACCAGAGCGCCGCGCATGGTTTTGGAGCACCAGACCAGCGAGCAATTCTGCTGGAACGGGGTAACGGGAATGATGGCTGCACGGATAGGAGTTTGACTGGTCATAAAGTATAGGTGGCGGGAGCGTGGTTTGGTTGCAAGAAGTGATTGATACAGTCACACCCGTCCGCTTTTCCAGACAACACGGCCAATAATCGCAAACTGGTCCGCGCTCACGTCGATCGGCGGATAGGCGAGGTTCTGGCTGAGGAGAGAAAATCGGCCTGCACCCTTTGACGCAACGCGTTTCACCAGGAGCAATTCATCCAACCGCACCACATGCACCCCGTCACGGAATGGTTGCGCACGGCAATCCACCAGCACCTCGTCGCCTTCGCGTAGCAACGGCTCCATAGAATCGCCCACAACGCGAATGGCAGACAGACTGGCGCCTTCCAGCCCCTGCTCGATGAGCCAGCGTTTGGAGAAGCGGAAAGCATCGAAGGATTTCTCTTGCGCGCCGACCGCCCCCGGACCGGCGGAGGCGTCGATCTCCAGTCGAGAAACCTCAACCCAGTCGTGCGTGGCGCGGTCAACGTAGGAATTTTCCCTTGAGCCGCCCAGCTCGGTTTCATCGACTCCGAGGAATTGCGCCAGATCGCGGCGATCCTGCTCCTCCAACTTTCGCGGACTACCCTTGGTGATATATTGCTGAAGATACGTGGGATTACGTGACAGCATCCGTGAAAGTGCCGCGAGGCTAATGCCCTTCGCCTTTGCCAATTCTGCCAGTTTATCCCGAGCGCCCATATGCAGCTTCCTATGTTGCTTTATAAATTCTTCCTACACGAGGTATTTTTCCTAGACAAGTAGGATTTGAGACGTAACAAAAGCTGCATCGAGTCGCTCAGTCACTCGATATGTCAGGGAAACAGGAAGAGGGGTCCGCAAATTGCTCATCCGTAAGATCGAAGTATTTCTGCGCCATACGCGCATGCCGCCCACTAAATTCGGTCGTCTCGCGACTCGCGATCCGCGATTCGTGCTTGATCTGCGCAATGGACGCACCCCGCGCGATTCGACAGAAAAACGTGTGGAACATTTCATGAACGAATACCGTGAGGCAACCAATGCATACTGATACGATCACTCCTCCTCCCGCCAAACGTCGCGCACCTCGTGGCTCACGCGAACTGTTGGCCGACGCCCTGCTCGCACTGGCAAATGGCAAAGGCCGGATCAAAAGCCATTCGGAAAAAAGCTGGGCCAGCATCACGTTCGCAGGCGCCAGGCATCGGGTTGAACTGGTGTTCGAGGGGGAGGATACAGTGGAAGCAGGTGAATGCTTCATCGCCTTTCTGCCCGAGCACGAGTTTACCATCCGCAACCAGTTGGTGGCAGATGCCGCTGTTGTGGCCGTGGACAGTGTTGCACAGCCACCGAGTTTGACCGTGACCTGCGAAATTCTTTTACTGGAAGAGGGATGAAAGGGACGCGGTGAACGACCAGGTTCCGGACCTTGGCATCGCTCGCAATGGCATAACGGATTTTCTCGCGGCCAAGGCCGGAAACCTTCCTAACATCACCATTGGCTATTTTTACGAGGAGGGGTGATCAGGCAGTGAAGCAAACCAGTGCGTTCGCCGCTTCACCCTTCGATATTTGGCCCGCAAAGTTCTTGCAGGATCAATATCCCCGCATCAGATCCACCTGCGCTACCAGCTCCTGCCCGGCACGAAACCGCTGACAATTATCGAGGAATCGCTGCGCAGCGCGAGTTCGGCTGGCATCATTGGGAATGCCGCAGAGGTGCATTGTGATATGCGCGTTTTTCAGAGACCAGAGACGGTGATCGCTGGGCAATGGCTCTGGCAAAGTCAGGTCCAGGATGGCCCCGCCGATAGTCTCTTGCTCCAGCGCTTCCACCAGGGCTGGCTGATCCACCACTTCTGCACGGCCGTAGTTCACCAGCACGGCATCGGGTTTCATCGCCGCAAGTTCGCTTGAGCCGATCATGCCATCGGTGTCGGGTGTGGCCGGCAGACTGAGTACTACCCAGTCGAACTCGCCTAGCCGGTCGCGCCATTCATCGGGGCCGAGCACACCTTCGCCCGGCTGGCTGCGCACAGGAACGCATTCGACATCAAATCCGCTGAGCATTCGTGCTATCGATTGGCCGATTGCGCCATAGCCGATGATGAGTACGCGGCTTCCTGCCATCTCGCGATTGGATGGCGGTCGGTCCAGCCATTCGTGCCGGTCTCCCGAAC
>JBASBA010000003.1:0-2150 GCA_049650885.1 Alteraurantiacibacter sp.
TATCTGCCGCAGGACAGCCGCAACCCCGTCTCCGCCTATGGCCGCAGCAAGGCCGAGGGGGAGGACAAGCTGCGCAATACCGATCTGCTGGTGCGCACGGCATGGGTCTATGCGGCTGCCGGCGGCAATTTCGTGCGCACGATGCTGCGGCTGATGCGGGAACGGGATGAATTGCGCGTGGTGCGCGACCAGATCGGCTCACCGACCTGGGCGAGCGGGCTTGCCACTACGTTGTGGGGGCTCATCGGCAAGGGTGCCAGCGGCACGTTCCATCACAGCGATGCGGGCGTTGCCAGCTGGTACGATTTTGCCGTGGCGATTCAGGAAGAGGCCTTGGCCGCGGGTTTGCTCGAACGCGAGGTGCCGATCCATCCGGTAACAAGCGCCGATTTCCCCACCCCGGCCCGGCGCCCCGCCTTCTCGCTGCTCGATTGCACAGGGACGAGGGAAACGCTCGGCGATGGCTGGACCCATTGGCGCGCCAATCTGAGAACGATGCTCGAAAAGGAAAAGGCACTTGGCTAATCTGCTCGTAACCGGTGGAGCGGGCTTCATCGGCGGCAATTTCGTGCATTACTGGGCGGATCGGCATCCCGATGACGCGGTCATCGTGCTCGACTGCCTCACCTATGCCGGCAACGAGAGCACGATTGCCGGCGTGGAACAGGCCGAACTTGTCGTGGGCGATATCCGCGACACCAACTTGGTCGAGAAGCTGCTGCGCGACCATGACATTGCCACGATCGTCCATTTCGCCGCCGAAAGCCATGTGGATCGCTCGATCAGCGGACCGGACGCGTTCATCGACACCAATATTCTCGGCACCAACAGCCTGCTCAAGGCCGCGCGCGCGGTGTGGCTGGGCGAAGGGACCGGCAGGCAGCACCGGTTCCACCATATCTCCACCGACGAGGTATACGGCTCGCTCGGCCCGCAGGATCCGGCCTTCAGCGAAACCACGCCATACGCGCCCAATTCGCCCTATTCTGCCTCCAAGGCAGCGTCCGATCACCTCGTGCGCGCCTATCACCACACGTTCGGCCTCGATGTCACCACCAGCAATTGCTCGAACAATTACGGGCCTTATCAATATCCGGAAAAGCTGATCCCGCTGTTCCTGCTCAACGCGCTGTCGGGCAAGCCCCTGCCGATCTACGGCGACGGCATGAATGTGCGCGACTGGCTGCATGTGGAGGATCATTGCCGCGGGATAGAGGCCTGCCTCAGCACCGGGAAGACGGGTGAGACCTACAATATCGGCGGCGGGGAGGAATTGCCCAATCTCGCGGTGATCGATCGGATTTGCGCCGAGGTGGACCGCGCCTTCGAGGAGATCGACGGATTGGCGGAACGCTATCCCGACGCACCCGCGGCAAGGAGGCGATCGACCGCAAGCCTCAAGACTTACGTCGAAGATCGCAAGGGGCACGACCGCCGCTACGCGATCGATGAACGCAAGGCCAAGGCAGAGCTCGGTTACGAACCCAAGAACAGCTTCGAGGAAGGGCTTTCATCCAGCCTGCGCTGGTATCTCGACAATGAAGGCTGGTGGCGCCCGCTCCTCGCGCGCTGACCCGCGGCTGGTGAGAAAAGGCGCAAGGTTTTTCTCACCCCGCAGGCTCCATGGCTCCGGCCACGCTGCGCAGCTTGAATTGATAGGCCACGCTGCGCGCCAAAACGGTCAGCAACGCGCCGATACTGGCACCAACGATCCCGAGGCTGGGCAGCAGGGCGATGGTCGCGATCAGGCCGATGCCGATCACGAAAATTTCCAGGAAGAGCACGAATTTCTCATTCCTGAGCATTATCAGCGCGGACCCTGCCGGCCCGAAGGCGACATTGACCACCTGCGACACGATCAGCACCTGAAGCGCAAGCGCACCCTCGCGAAATTCGGGCCCGAAAAGGCCCAGCAGCCATTCCGGGGCGATCAGGCAGATCAGCATGACCGGCAGGCAGATGGCGACGCCGATCATGCCCGCGTTAAGGGTGATCTTGCGCAATTGCGCCGCATCGCCGGCACTCGCAGCCTTCCCCAGATGCGGGCCGATCATGGTGGTAAAGGATGAGAAGACCAGGTGGCAGATCATGCAGATCTGCCAAGCCGTCCGAAAGATGCCGACATCCGTAAGCGTGCCGAAGCCGTTTAT
>JBASBA010000004.1:0-5808 GCA_049650885.1 Alteraurantiacibacter sp.
GATCGACCTGATGGCGGCGCTCAAGATGTCTGTGGCCGAGGAAAAGCCAGCAGCGACACGCAAGACGGCCTGAGGTGGCGAAGAGCGATCCGCTTGCCGATTACAATGCCAAGCGTGATTTCGAACGCACGGCAGAACCGTCTGGTAAGGCCGTAGCCGGCGCAGGCAACAGCTTCATTGTCCAAAAACATGATGCGACGCGGCTGCATTGGGATCTGCGGCTTGAAATCGATGGCGTGCTGAAAAGCTGGGCGGTCACCAAGGGCCCCTCGCCCGATCCCGAGATTAAGCGCCTGGCCGTGCGCACCGAAGACCACCCGCTGTCCTATGCGACTTTCGAGGGCGTGATACCCAAAGGCGAATATGGTGGGGGCACGGTAATGCTGTGGGACCGGGGGACTTGGGCACCGATCGAAGGCAAAAGCGCAAGCGATTTAGAGAAGGGTCATTTGCATTTCACGCTCGATGGCGAGCGGATGAAAGGCGAGTGGTTGCTGATCCGCCTGAAACCGCGTGGCAAGGAAAAGCGTGAGAACTGGCTGTTGCGCAAGTTGCAGGATGAACATGCCGAAGCGGGCGACGTATTGGTCGAACGCGCACTCACGAGCGTCACAACTGGCCGATCGATGGCTGAGATCGCGGTATCGACAAACGAACCGGCCAGCGAAACGGCGGCGATTGTCGAGAAAGTCGTAAAGAAACGCGCCACCGGAAAGCGCAAGCCTTCGAACGCCAAGCTACCTGCATTCCGCAAGCCGCAACTCGCTACGCTGGTCGATGGCGTGCCCACCGGCAATGGCTGGATGCACGAGATCAAGTTCGACGGCTATCGCGCGCTGATCGGCGCTTCAGGGTGCAAGGTGACAGTATGGACCCGGAGCGGCAAGGACTGGACCGACAAGTTCACGCCGTTGGTAAAGCATATTGCCGCCCTCGACCTGCCTCCCTGCCTGATCGACGGCGAGATCACCGCCAGCGACGCGAACGGCAACCCGGATTTCTCGGCGCTGCAGACTGTGCTCAAGCGCGGGCATGGGTCGCAGACACAGGACGATGCGCTGAGCTTCCACGCCTTCGATCTGCTCGAACTCGGCGGAGACGATCTGACGAAGCTGACGAACATCGAGCGGAAGGAGCGGCTTGAGGCGTTGCTGGCTGAAGCGAAGCCGCCGATCCATGTAGCCGATCACGTGATCGGCGCCGGCGATAAGCTGTATGAGGCAATGTGTGCCGCCCGCCAGGAAGGAATCATCTCCAAGAAGATTGACGCTCCCTATCGTCACACGCGCAGCAAGGCATGGGTGAAGGTCAAATGCATAAGGCGGCAGGAGTTCGTTATCGTCGGATGGTCCAGGTCCAGCGCACGTGGACGGCCCTTCGCTTCGTTGCTGATGGCACAATACGAGGGAAAGGAGCTGGTCTATCGCGGCAAGGTCGGCACCGGGTTCGACAGCGAGACGATGGACGACATTGCCACCAAGCTCAAACGTCTCGCGCGCAAGACGCCGCCGCTGCAGGTCGACAAATCCGATGCGAAGGGCGCAAGCTGGGTCACGCCGAAGCTCGTCGCGGAGGTCGCGTTTGCGGAGTTCACCGCCGACGGTCGCATCCGGCACGGCTCGTTCTTGGGTTTGCGTTCCGACAAACCGGCCGGGTCCGTCGAACGTGAAGTTTCCGGCGCCGCGCCGACCAACGCGCTGCAAGTCAAAATCAGCAGCCGCGAACGAGTAATCTTTCCGGAAAGCGGTCAGACCAAGGGCGAACTGGCAAATTATTACGCTGCCATCGCGCCGCTGATGCTACCGTTCGCCGCTACCCGTCCGATCAGTCTGGTTCGGTGTCCGCAAGGCCGTGCCAAAGAATGCTTCTTCCAGAAGCACGATAGCGGAAGCTTCGGTGCGCATGTCCATCATGTGCCTATTGCCGAAAAAGACGGTGGGACCGAGGATTACCTGTTCGTCGAGGGCGCGGCAGGCATTCTCCAATGCGTACAGATGGGCACGATTGAGTTCCATGGTTGGGGTAGCCGAACAGGCGATGTCGAGATGCCAGACCGCATGGTGTTCGATCTCGATCCTGATGAGGAGCTGGATTTTGCGGATGTGAAACAGGCTGCGCAAGACATCCGCGTTCAGCTCGCCGATCTGGGGCTGGTTAGCTTCGCTATGCTGTCGGGCGGCAAGGGTGTGCACGTAGTTGTACCGCTGTCGCCCGGACATTCGTGGGACACACACAAGGACTTCTCGCACAGGTTCGCCGAGGCGCTTTCATTGGCGGAGCCGGATCGGTTCACCGCCACGATGAGCAAGGCCAAGCGCAAGGGTAAGATTTTCATCGACTGGTTACGCAATCAGCGCGGCAGCACTGCGGTTCTCCCATTCTCAGCGCGCGCCCGGGCCGGGGCACCGGTTGCCGTTCCCATCGCGTGGGACGAGTTAACGGACATGACGGATGCGAAGCCGTACTCGGTCGGTGCGGCAACGGAACTGATTGCCCGGTCAGAAACTGCAGCGCTGAAGGGGTGGGGGTTTGCCGACCAGAAGCTACCTTCAATCTAGTCGAGAATGGCTGCGTTGTGCTGGTTTGAATGGTTGCGTATCTTGCCCAAACCTACTCGCAATCCCTGTGCAATAGGCACAAAACCGGAACATTGCATTTGCTCCCGGTTTGTGCATAGTGTGGGGAAAGGATTGCGCATTTTGGCCTATTCAAAGCTCTACGACCCGTCTGAAACCGATCGGATTTCGTACAATCCTAGCAATACTTGGGACATATCTACCCCGGCAGGAGAGGCTCAGTTTAGCAAAGAGATGGATGCTTTGCATCAATATGTTCCCGAAATAGAAGAACCATCAAAATCTCTTTGGATAGAGGTAGTTTACTACGGGATAATGTTCGTAATGTTTTCTCTATTTTTTGCCTACGTGTTCTGAAGGATCGCTTTCAACAATTACTTGCTTTTGAGAATCTGTGGGTTCACTGGCTTTCCATCCTTCCAGATTTCATAGTGTAAGTGTGGTCCGGTACTCCGCCCTGACGATCCGACCTTGCCTAATTCCTGACCTATATTAACGGGATCCCCGGGCTGTAGAGCTGTCGGGCCCTGCATATGAAGGTATTTCCTCTCCGAACCATCTGAATGATCGACGACGATGTAGTTGCCGCCATCGTTGTGTTCGTTTGCGCTTACGCGATCGACGACACCCGGCAGCGTTGCTCGAATTGGCGTGCCAGCTCTGGCTGGAATATCTATCCCCCTATGTCCGGACATCTTGCCGGTCACAGGGTGTTTACGCATTCCAAACCCTGACGAGACCGATCCTGACACAGGAAGGTCGCCAACCGGCCCTGAAGGCCCTGCTGGTGCCGAACCACTTGGTTCCATCCATTCTTCCACCTTGTCTATCAAGGGGGACACGATCGGTAAGGTCCGCCCAATGCTCTGGTGATTGCGCTCCTCTACGCCATCGCGCAGCGCCGATGCTTCACGATAGGCGGGTACGCCTTCGTTCCGCAGACCCCGCCCGACATCAAGAACGTAGTCCTGACCTCCCTCGACGCGCCCGGCTACATCGGCAGCAAGTTCGGCATCGCTGGAATTAGCCCGGACAGATACCGCCGGAGCATCACCGCGAAGACGATCCGTGTTCGCTTCGCCCCATTCGCGAACACCCTCGCCAGTCCTGACCGCAGGCGCTTCCATCGTCCTGGCCGGGATATTCGGAACAAGACCGAGTTCGCCACGCATCTCTTCAATCTGGCTGTCCGCGAACCGTTGGAGAAGCATGTCCCTTGCCCCGACTTGTGTAACGTTGGGAGCTGCCATTCCAGGATGATAGCCAATCGACCGCAATGCGGAGTTCTCCGGCTTGGCCAGCTCTTCGGTGGCGAAGTTCACGAAATGCTGCGTTTCGTCATAGTTCAACGAGTAGCCGCGGCTTTCAGCCTGACTGACGTCATTGGAGATTCTGCTGAATGTTTCTTCGGCCGTCGACGCTTCGCGCCCGACAGAACGAGATTGCGCAATCGAGGAAGACAGATCTTCCGACAAAGCCCGCGTTCGGGAATCCGAGCTTGTGCTGGTATCGCGCGTAAAGTCCTCGCGGGATTGACGGGCCTGCATAGTGCTGGTCTGACGTTCGACGTACCCTCGCATTTCCGAGAACCCTTGTTCCGCGGAGATAACCCTTCCTGTATCCCGATTAGCTTGTGCAGCTATTCTAGCGCCAATTGTAGCATTAGCACCAACTAGCTTTCCACCCGACACGCCTAAAGCGGCATCAGCTGTGCCAGAAATTGTTGACAAACGAGAGATTCTCTCTGCATCACTCTTTTGAAGCCCAAACCTGCTCTGCAGCTCGTTCGAAAGCGCTTCTGACGCCTCATACATCTTCGTCAGACTGTTATTGGCGCTAGACCCTGTTTGTTCGGACGATGCCCGCTGCGTTTCCGCACGATTCATCAGATTTGTCGCGGCCGTTGCAGTTGCCGACCAACTTTCGTTTGCGGTCTCTCTCAACTGCTCGACGCGGCCGTATCCTTCAGAAAGAGCCTGACGGGCTTCCGTGCCAAAGCCGGAAGTTCGGCTCGGCTTTTGCGCGAGCGTCGAGATCGCATCGCGGGTATCGTAAGCCATCGACCCATCGGCGAATGTCTTGGCTTCCCCGCCATCGCCTTCGCGGAAACTGGATCGCCCCATGCCTGACGAGAACGATGGTGCGGTGTTCCATTGATCCCGCTGCACCACATTGCTCGTCATGTTCTGCGACGAGACGTTGCCATAGGCATAATTGCCGGTCGTTCGTTCGACGGCGGCGGCTTCGGCAGCGGATTGCGCAGGCGCCAGCATCGAGGTTGCCTGCGAGGATACCGCCATCGCTCCGCGCGCCATACCGGCAGCGAGGAACGGGATCGACATCATCAGGAACCCGGCGATCGTCGCGGTATCCGCGTTCACATGGTCGATGCCTTCGATCGTGGCCATGGTGAACCCGCCGGGCGCTGCCGCCTGCATCGCCTCGGTGGTCCGGCTCATCACGAACATATGAAGGACCGCATAGAGCGGTCCCCATGCGGCGAGGTAAAAGAACCCTGTTATATACCCTTTAAGCGCCGTGACCCCCGATCGCGGAAAGAGAAAGAGCGGGAAAAGGACCGGGAACATCGCATAGAAAACGACGGTCAGCACGATGTTGAGAAGCGGCACCCAGGTCATCGCCTGCTGCGCGATCGAGGTGTAAGTGTTCTTGGCCTGTGCTTCGGCACGCATGGCAGCAAAGGTATCGCCGTCCGCTTCGGACAGGTTAGCACGCGCTTCCAAAAACGCTTCGGTCAGACCGCGCTGCTGAAAAACCTGCGCTGCGGTTTGGGACGTACCATGAAACTCCGAGGTAATCTGCGGGAGATCGGCAATCAGCTTGGCCCGCGCGGCTGCCGGAGCAAGATCGGGGAAGAACGATGGTGATGTGCGCGTCAGCTCGTCTTCGGTCCATTGCTGCAATCCGGCAGCGGAATTGATGATGTTGTAGGAATCCCGGCAGGTCCTGATCTGCGTCGTGTTGTCCTCGTTCCAGAACGTCATGGCGCGGGCCGGCGATCCCGGTCCCATCGCACCAAGGACGTTGCTGGAATTCATCACGGCGGCCGGTGTTTCGAAGCCGAGCAGGAAATCGTAGAACAGGCACTGCTTGAAATATTCGCTGAGGTTGGCCCGGATGCGCGGATCGCGGTATTTGAACTCCTTGGTCTTGTCGTAGAGCCGTGAGCCGTAGATGATGCCATTGGTGCGATATTCGAGCGCATTGGGCA
>JBASBA010000005.1:0-2132 GCA_049650885.1 Alteraurantiacibacter sp.
GAGTTGAGCGTGTTGAAGAGGAAATGCGGGTTAACCTGGTAGCGCAGGGATTGCAGCTCTGCCGCCTTGGCAGCGTTGCGAAATTGCTGCTCGCGCCGCTCCGCCACGCGGGCTTTCTGTCCGGTCAACAGCGCCAGGTACAGCGCGCACCATGCAAGCAGCATGAAATAGCGGCTGTAGGTTATCTCGATAAGCTGGGTGCGGGCGCTGACAGTGACGAGTTCTGTCAGACCTTCGTAGATACGGGTACTGTCATTGTCGTCCTCTGACGCGAAGCCGCGCGTCTGAACGAACTCCTGCAACACCTTCTCCTCCAGCGCAGCCTGCGCATCGGCGAAGATCACCCGGTTTGCCTGTGCGCACAGCAAGGCGGCCGGTAATGCAAACACCAGCGCCGCAACGATTTTCATCCAGAGCTGTTTGCCGTCAAAGGCGCGCAGGATAACCCAAAGACCCAGCGTGATGAGGATGCCCACAGCCACCAAAACAAGGCGCAGCCACAACAGTGCATTGGCATCCGGCATTTCGAGCAATTCGGAACGCGTGGAGACCAGTATGAAATAGGTCGCCCACAGGCCGATGACAGACATGAGGACCGTCTTGAACGGCAGGCGCGCGATGTGCTTCTCGGTTTTTGCGGCAAAATCCATCAGGCGGGTCTACCCCACGCACGCAAATGCAGCCAGCCCGCCCCGCAGCTTCCATCGAAACCGGTGGGTCTTTGGTAGATCAGAAAGCCGGCGTAGCGCAGGCTGCGCGCCCTAATTTGCGTTCAACAGCCCTTCTTCGCGAATCTTCTCTCGCCAGTGCAGCGGCGCCAATTTGTGCACATTGTTGCCTTCCGCATCCACCGCCACTGTGACTGGCATGTCTTTCACGGTGAATTCGTAGATCGCTTCCATACCCAATTCCTCGAAAGCGATGACTTTCGATTCCTTGATCGCGCGCGACACGAGGTAGGCAGCGCCACCCGTCGCCATCAGGTAGGCGACCTTGAAACGGCTGATCACGTCCACCGCATCGGCACCGCGCTCTGCCTTGCCGATCATGGCCAGCAGCCCCTGATCCAGCATCATTTCGGTAAACTTGTCCATGCGGGTTGCCGTGGTGGGGCCAGCAGGGCCGACAACTTCGCCCATCACCGGGTCCACCGGGCCAACGTAATAGATGGCGCGGCCCTTGAAACTGACAGGCAGTTCCTCGCCAGCGTCCAGCATATCCTTGATCTTCTTGTGCGCGGCATCGCGTCCGGTCAGCATGGCACCGTTCAGCAACAGGCGATCGCCGTGTTTCCAGCTGGCCACTTCTTCGGGCGTAAGATTGTCCAGATCTACGCGCTTTGCCTCTGCATCGGGTTCCCAATGCACATCGGGCCAGGCGTCCAGATCGGGCTGTGGCAGATAGGCAGGGCCGCTGCCGTCCAGCGTCATGTGGGCATGGCGTGTGGCGGCGCAGTTGGGGATCATGCCAACAGGCTTGCCCGCCGCATGGCAGGGCCAGTCGTAGATTTTCACGTCCAGCACGGTGGATAGGCCGCCCAGCCCCTGCGCACCCACGCCTTGCGCGTTCACCGCGTCAAAGATGTCGATTCGCAACTGCTCGATATCGGTTTTGGCACCGCGCTGTTTGAGCTGCGCCATGTCGATCGGGTCCATCAGCGATTGCTTGGCCAGCTTCATGCAATGTTCTGCCGTGCCGCCGATACCGATGCCCAGCATCCCCGGCGGACACCAGCCAGCGCCCATCGAAGGTATCTGCTCGATCACCCAGTCGATGATATTGTCGCTGGGGTTCATCATTTTGAACTTGGACTTGTTCTCGCTGCCCCCGCGCTTGGCGGCAACATCGATACCCACCGTGTCGCCCGGCACCATGTCCACCGACAGGACGCAAGGGGTGTTGTCGCGCGTGTTGCGGCGAGTGAAGGCCGGGTCTGCCAGGATCGAGGCGCGCAGCTTGTTCTCGGAATTGTTATAAGCGCGGCGCACACCTTCATCGACAACCTCCTGCAGGCTGGCGGATGATTGGAGGCGGCAGTTCTGGCCCCATTTCAGGAACACGTTCACGATGCCGGTATCCTGGCAGATAGGGCGATGCCCCTCTGCACACATGCGGCTGTTGGTCAGGATCTG
>JBASBA010000006.1:0-1611 GCA_049650885.1 Alteraurantiacibacter sp.
AAATTCCGTTCACCCTGAGCCTGTCGGAAGCGCAGCTGACGCACAGGGTCAACGGTCGTCCCTCACTTCTGACCCGGCGCAAAAAGAAAAGGGCGGCCCTTCGACAGGCTCAGGGCGAACGGACACAACCGTAGGGCGGGATACTCCCCACATCGTCGCCATCGACTACGGCAGCAAGGACAACATTTTCCGCAACCTGGTCCGTGCCGGTGCCCGCGTCACGGTGGTCCCCGCGAAAACCTCGCTCGACGATATCCTTGCGCATGAGCCCGACGGCGTGTTCCTCTCCAACGGCCCCGGCGACCCGGCGGCGACGGGAGAGCACGCGGTGCCGATCATCAAGGCACTGCTGGAGCGCGACATGCCGATCTTCGGCATCTGCCTCGGCCACCAGCTTCTCGCACTGGCGGCGGGCGCGAAAACCACCAAGATGCACCAAGGCCACCGCGGCGCGAACCATCCGGTGCAGCGGGTCGGGGAAGGCTGGGGTGACACGTCAGGTCTCGTCGAGATCACCAGCATGAACCACGGCTTCACCGTCGATGGCGACACCCTTCCGGACAGCGTCGAACAAACACATGTTTCGCTGTTCGACGGCTCAAACTGCGGCATTGCGGTGAAGGGTAAGCGGGCGTTCGGTGTGCAGTATCACCCGGAAGCTTCGCCGGGGCCGCAGGACAGTTTCTATTTGTTCGAGAAGTTTTTGGGGTTGAGTAGCGACGTCGAGGTCGCATCGTGACACGAGATAAATTTGTTCAGCCTTACTTAGTCGCTCTCTATAAAGAGCATCGGCGCGAACCGACAGTTCAACCTTCAATACGTCAATTGAACGAGCGATATACTCTACCTCGCGATGGCTATCTCGAAAACGAAATGTACGAGATGTTGAATAAGCATGGATGGGCTACCGCGGACAGCGGGGGTCCGACTGATCTCGATTTGAAGTTGATCATCACTTTTAACGGCAAAGCACAAGCCGAACGGCTTCTCGAGCGTGGTATTGAACCATCGTTAGTGAAACCAACTCCACCTCAGGCCGGTGCAATAAAAGCGACTGTGGCTCCTGCATCTGATCGGATAGTAAGTCTTCAACATAATTCGCCTGAATACAAGGATATTGCCGATGGGCTTGCCAGTCTTGTTGAACAAATTAGGCAAGAAAATCAGGTTGGAGAAAGCTCGGGAGAGCGAGATCGGATCCTTCGTTCTTTAACTGCTGCGCGAGAACTTTGGGGTGCAACTGAGCTTCGTGTAATTCAAGTCAAAGTCGGAGTGGTGATGGCTGTCGAAGACGCTACCGATGCTTTGACTAGGCTGGGCAAAGAAGTTGGAAAGGCGGGGTTAATCGATCTCATTTTGAACTATGCAAAAAAGAAGATCGGAATCGATTTGTAATGCCCAAACGCACCGACATATCCTCCATCCTCGTCATTGGCGCCGGTCCCATCATCATCGGGCAGGCGTGCGAGTTCGACTATTCCGGCACGCAGGCGATCAAGGCTTTGCGGGAGGAGGGCTATCGCGTCGTTCTCGTCAATTCCAACCCCGCCACGATCATGACCGATCCGGACATGGCGGATGCGACCTATATCGAACCGATCACGCCCGAAG
>JBASBA010000007.1:0-7974 GCA_049650885.1 Alteraurantiacibacter sp.
GTATAGGCTTGGTCTGCGGGTTTTCCGCCGAGAGAAGCGATCTTGGGATGGGCGCGGACCTTTTCGAGCACGGACTTGTCCCACTCGTTGATCTCCACGATCAGGTCGCCAAAGCCGGGCAGTTCGAAATAGGTGATGGCGCGGCCACGCACCACGGCGTCTTCCTCATCCTTCGGCAGGTCAGGCGCAACGATGATATTATGATAGATCCGCACTGACATGGGATCGCGGCCTGCCTTTTCGGCCGCGTCGCGCACGATCTTGGTACTGTTTGCCACCCCTGTGGGCGATACGAACGGATGCAGCAGCACGCCGTCGCAATGCTCGCCGGCGAAAGCCAGGCTCTTCGGACCGATGGCGGTGAAGATCACCGGCGGACGTGGTCCATCGTGGAAATCGGTCAGCTTGAGCGTGGGGAACTTGCCCAGCACGCCTTCGTAGGAAACCGTCTCGCCATTCCACAGGCGGCGATAGATCGAAATGTAGTCGGCCAGTCGCTCCATGGTAATTGCCGGCGCGCCCATCATCTTCATGTAGGCCGGTACGGCCCGCGCGAACATGATGCCGAAGCGATTGCCGCTCATCGCCTGCATCATGTTGGCGATGCTGGCGGTGACCAGCGGATGACGCATGGTGGCATAGAATGTGCCGTTGATACGGATCTTGCTGGTCGCCTCGGCAACCGCGCCCGCCAGCACGGCGGGCTCTTTCAGTGCGAAGCGTTCCGAAATCCACACCGCGCCAAGACCGATCCTCTCCGCCTCCTGCGCCTCTTCAATGCCGCGACGCGGATCATCGACCCGGCCGGGAAGTATATAGGTGCCGAACTTGTCGAACAGGGCTTGCGCACCGGGCTGCGTCATTTTGAACTCTCCATTGATCTTGTATTCCTAGGTCAACCCCGGAAAGCGGTCCGCAACCTTCCTAAAGGCAGGCAAGCCGCTTCTTCTGCAATGCCATCTTCGCCATTCTTGGAGGTAATCATGAATACCACAACACATGGTCTTGCCGATCTGCTGGCTAAGGAAGCGATCAAGGACGTAAAGGCGCGCTATTGCCGGTTCCTGGATACAAAGGACTGGGCAGGATTTGGCAGCCTGTTCACCGCTGACGCCACGATGGACGTGCACGAAGATACCGGCATGGATCCCGTGACAGGCGTAGAGGCAATCGTTGCACAGGTTCGCTTCGCCGTGGATAGCGCTTCCAGCAGCCACCAGGTCCATACTCCCGAAGTCGAACTCACCGGGCTGGACAGCGCCCGGGCGGTTTGGGCCATGCAGGATCGGGTCGTGTGGCAGGCAGGCAAATCACCTGTAGAAGGCGTCGGCTCGATCACCGGATATGGGCAGTATCACGAGACTTACCGGCGCGTGGATGGCGACTGGAAAATCGCTTCGCTTCGCCTGTCGCGCTTTCACGTCGATATGCACCCGGCCTGACCGGCTGCAAGGCCACCAGCCAGGCAACCGGCCAGGGCCTTGCCGGATCAGCGTGCTAGACGTCCCATGCCAGTTCAAGCTTGGGCACGTGGGTAATGTTGCCCACGTGATACTGGATTTCGAAACCATCGGCGACGCGGAAGGGCGGCACCAGTTTCAGCCACTGGTCCAGCGCCGTCTGCAATTCCATGCGCGCCAGGTGCATGCCCAGGCACTTGTGTATGCCGAAGCCCAGCGAGATATGCGGTGCCTTGCGATCAAAGCGCACTTCCTGCGGATCGTCGTAATAGTCAGGGTCGTAGCCAGCGATTGGCGTGGAAATACCCACATAATCGCCCGGCAGGATCTTCTGGCCGTGGATCTCGATTTCCTTGGCGGCAATGCGGAACACGCTTACCGGCGCAAAGGCGCGCAGGAATTCTTCCACCGCCAGCACGATCTTCTTGGGATCGTCGCGCAGTTCCTGTTGCTTGTCCGGATTTTTCGCAAGGTAGGCAAAGATATTGCCCAACAGCGATGTCACTGTGTCGAGGCCGCCGATGAACAGGTTGAAGCAGTGGCCGAACACTTCCTTGTCGTTCCATTTGCGACCGTCGATCTCGTAGTCGAAGATGCCGCTAATATAGTCGTCGCCAGGATTGGCTCGGCGCTCCGCGATCACCTCGTTAAGGTAATCCACCACCTTGCGAACCGAACGCGTACGAAGTTCGAAATCATTGGTGTGGAAAATGTTCTTCTCCCACTCCAGGAATTCCGGCATCCGTTCCTGCGGCAGGCCCAGCAGGTCCAGCACGATGAAAATCGGGAACTTCGATGAGAATTCGTCCACGAATTCGCAATGGCCCTTGTCCTTGAAGGTATCGATCAGGCGAATGGCACGTTCATGCAGCTCATCGCGCATTCTGGCGATCTTTTGCGGCGCGAAGAAGGGGTTCAGCGCCTTGCGATATTCGCCATGCTCGGGCGGATCGGTTTCGGTGGGAATAACCAGCCAGTCTTCACCGATCGACTGGGCGAACTTGCCCATCCCGTTCTTGGTGTAATTGTCCGGATCGCGCAGCACCGTGTGCATGTCTTCGACCTTGGTCAGCAGCCAGCCACCTTGGTCGCCGGGGAAGATGTTGGTGCACCAGGTCAGCGGTGGAAGCGTGCGGTGTATCTCGGGCAGCATCACTTCCTGCGGGCACACATCGGTGTTTTCACGCTTGAAGAAATCGAGCGTGACCACCTTGTCGGCAGGAACATGGGCCGGAATGTCTTTTACCGGGGCGGAAGCCATTATCTCTCTCCGTTATAAATTTGGCGCTTACCAGATGATCCGCATCTGCGCCGCAAGCCGACGGTCGCGCAACGCCTCGCTGCGCTGTTCGGGGCTTACGCGCCGTGTCGATTCCGGTAAATGCGACAGAATATCGGCGGTCTTGACCTTTCTTAAGGTAGGCATCGGCTTTTCACTCGCCTCGAACCAGCGGCCCTGGATCGCACCACTGCGGTAGCCCGATGTGTCGAGCCAGTTGTGCACACCCGGGTCGCGCGCGGAGACAACCGTGCGAAAAACCCCGTCAGGGTCCACGACCCCCTGCTTGTCGTTCAGGCTTGCCTGGTTATTGTACCAGTCGGTTGTTTCGTAGATGTCATTGGTGAGAATGATCGACCAGTAGCGATAGCTTTCAGGTACGCGCACTTCGCTTATCAGTGCCTCGTCATCATCCAGTTCGTAGGCGCCTTCATAATAGAACTGCCCTTGCAGGCCGGACATCTGGGAGACGTCAAAAATCTTCAGCTCGTTGAGATAACCTTCATTGCGCAGCTCCTCCACGTGGGTTGGAAAGGCCAGGGCGCATACGCCGGTGATAAAAGGCATTTCATCGAAGGCGGCATGCAGTTTGGCAATCGAAGGCCGCCCCTTGGCCTCGTCCACATCCAGCCGGGTGATGCCAAAGCGCGGCTCTCGCTCCACCCCCCAGTCGCAGGAAACGATGCGCACCATCAGCTTCTCGCACTGCGGATCCAGCGCATACCAGTCGCCTTCGTATCCCGCAGGCCGCTGCGGCGCGATGACCAGTTCGAAAGCCCCGTCCTCGCCAAGCTTGAGATCATCGAAGTCTATCTGCCCCAGCAAGGGGCTATGCTGCCCTGTACGCAGGGTATCCGGCCCCATCTGGGCCAGCACGATCATGCGCACCGTGCCACGATCACCGCGCAGCAGGTAACTGCCCCCCTTCTCTATGATGGCGGACTTGTAGATCGTGTCGGCATTGGGCTGGAAGATGTTCTGGGCGATATTCAGCTCGGGCACGAAAATGGGGTGCTGCCGATTGCCAACCAGCGCATCCGAACTTGCACGCGCCAGGCCTGCCAGCAGCAAGCGCATCGATTCCGCCATGATCTGCGGATCGCCCCGCAGCCTTTCCGGCATGCGTTCGCGCATGGCGTCGCCAAGCGGGCGCAAACTATCGATCAGCTTTTCCCAGGCCAGGCCGTCTTCGCTCATTCCCAGCAGCTCCTCTTCCAGTCCCGGCCTGCTTTCACCAGGCGTCTGGCGCATCAACCTTTCTCCCGGCAGGTGAATACCGCACGTGCTTGCCCATGCCATAAACTTCAGCAAGGAGCGACGGGCGATGAGATCAGCTGACATGATGGTGGACGTTACCGCTGCGGCAGGGATTGGCGAGACGGTGGAGATCGCCGCCACACTGCACACGCCGGACAAGTGGGAAGAGCGTGGCGAGCACCTTGTCTTCGCCATTCACGGCGGAGGTTACTCGCGGGAATACTGGAATCCGACCTTTGCCGATGAAAGCTACAGCTTTGCCCGCTGGTTCTGCAATCGCGGCAAGGCCGTGCTGGCCATCGATATGCTTGGCATGGGTGAAAGCACCCGGCCCGAACCGGAAAGCAAGCTGAGCCGCGCGATTATCGCCCGCGCACACGCCTCGGCGCTGGCGCAGGTCCTGAAAGGACTTCAGCGCAAGGTCAGCGTGACCGGCATTGGCCACTCTATGGGAGGGATGATGATCATCTCGCAGGCTGCGGCCCATCCGATATTTGATCGGGTAGCCGTGCTTGGCTGGGCGAACGAGCCGATGGTGCTGGGCGATACCGACGTTGATACACTTCAGGCTGACCTCATTCCCAGCGGCTATCTTGCCACGCCAAGAGAACCGATGCGCAAGCTGTTCTACTGGCCCGATGTGCCGCCACCGCTGATCGAGGCGGATGAGGCACACGCTTCCACTACGCCTGCTACCCTGGGCATTGCAGCGCTTACTCCCGGCATTGTTCACATGGATTCGGCAACCATCGCGGTGCCGGTTCTGGTCGTGCAAAGCACGGTGGACACCAGCCCCAAACCCGAACTTGAGCAGGGCTATTTCACGGCGGCGGCCTCCACCGAGTTGCAGATCGTGAACGACGCGGCGCATTGCCAGAATTTTGCCGGAACGCGCATTAGCCACTGGCACGCGCTCGACAGTTGGATAGATCGCACCTGAGAATAGCCGCAGCCCACCTATTGGCGCTATTTCAAGTGCCGCAGAACTCTGTCTGCCGCAATCCGGCCCGCAATGCCGGATACGCCTCCGCCCGGATGGCTGCCCGCGCCGCCAAGATATAGGCCGGGCACTGCCGGTTTGGGTCCGCCAAACCCTGTAGCCGGGCGATGCTGACCTGCCCGCAAGGCACCGAAATCCACATGGGTTACGCAGCCATTGATCACGTTCAGCCGTGTCTCGCGCTCCCGCGCAGTTTCCACGAAGCGGCCAACCTCGTGCTGGAAACCGTCATAGTATTCCGAGACCTGGGCGATGATCGATGCCATGGTCCGGTCTTTCAGTTCCTGCGACCAGCCCTCGCGCGCATCCACCGCCATGGCAGGAAGGTAGAGGTAGGCCAGTGAACACCCCTCCGGTGCCTGCGAAGGATCGCTGTTGGAGAGCGGGGTAAGAGAGACTGCATGACGATCCGGAATATCGCCACGCCGCGCGGCGGCAAAGCCGTTGCGCACATCATCGGCCAGACCGATCAGGCCGACCGCCTTGTTCAGATCGGCATCATCGTGCCGCAGATCCTGATGTCGCTTGAGCCGCAGGGGTGCCTTCATCGCAACATTGGCAAGGAAAGGCGCTGCGTTTGACCGGTTCGCGGGGACATGCTCGATCCGTTTCATCAGCTGCCGGTCAACCGCGTCAGGCGTCGTCATGGCAAAGGTTGTGCGGGGATCGCTGGTGGCTATCACCACCTTTGATCGCAGCACCCGCCCATCGGCCAGCCGCACGCCTCGCGCGGCGCCATCATCGATCAGGATTTCCGCAACAGGCGCATTCAGCATTATCTCCGCGCCGGATTCGGTAATGCTGCTGGCCATGGCATCGGCAAAGGCCTGCAGGCTGCCGATGGGCTTGCCCGTGCCAAGACGGTGCGTAACAGCAAAGATCATATAGGCAGCAGCATTGCCATCATCGTCTACCGGCCCCGCACCGGCGGCAATGCCGTTCAGCAGCGCGATGGTGGCAGGGTGTTCAAACCATTCGCAGGCCACCTGGTCTGCCGTCGCCTTGGAAATGGCGACAAGCTGATCCTTCAGCCGCACGTTGCGTACCCCGCTCTTGATCATCTTGCCAAGATTGCGCAGGTCGGGCCGCCCCGGTTCCGCCATCATGATCGGAAAACCGATATCCATCATGGCGTCCATCACTTCCATGAACTTCAGGTACTGCTTGCCATCGCCGGGATGGATGCGGGCGATATCATCCGCCGTGCGCCGGTAATCGCGAAACAGCGCAATCGAGCTGCCATCGGGATGGAGATAGGCATAGCTGGGATCGGGATCGACGGTGCGCAGTCCGTGGCGAGCAAGCTCCAGATCCTCGATGATGCCCGATCCGCGCGCGAACAGCAGCTCGACCGCGCATGGGGTTACCAGATAGTCAGGCGCTTCGGGGATCATGTATCCCGCACTCGTCATCCCGCCGACCTTGGCCATCCGTTCGACAACCACGACTTTCTTTCCGGCGCGGCTCAGATACCCGGCTGCCGCCATCCCGTTGTGGCCTGCGCCGATAACGACAGCATCATGGATTTCGTTCATATCGCTTCACCTTCGATCGCGGTTATTTCTGCGGAGATCGAGCGTGCCGCCAGCCAGTAGCAGACGACCGCGAGCAGTAGGAACAGGCCCAGCATCAGCAGCGCCTGCTGCAAGCCAGTGCCTGCAGCCTCGGCACAGCTGGCCGACGCGCTGGCACCCCCGCCAATGCATTCACGTGCATATTGCTGGCCATAGCGCGCGGTCGCCAGGACATCGCTCATATAGCCAAGAAACGCCGATCCCAGGCCAAGGCCGAAGGCGGTCTGGCCAAAGGCATGGATGGCAGCTGCCGTGGCGCGCATCCGGGGCTCCACCAGACGCTGCGTCACGGTCATGATGGTGGGAAGAAAGGCATAGAGGCAAAAGGTAGAGGCAAACAGCAGGCCCGCCATGATCTGCCAATCGTCCTGATAGATTGCCGCCATGAACAGCGGCAAGGCAAGCGCAGTCGATACCATCGGCAGGATACCGTATCGCCGGTATCTACTGGCGGCGAAACGATCGGCAGCCAGCCCGCCCACAACGCCGCCCAGTGCGGTGGCCGCGCTGAAGGTGAAAGCAAACGTCAGTGCGGCTTCGGCAAGGTCGAAACCGAATCGCCGCACCAGCAGGGGGATCAGGAACAGGTTAAGGCCGAAGCCGACCAGCGCCACCATGCCGCTGCCCAGGGTAAATGCCACGAAGGCGCGGGATTTGCCGACCCGCTGCAGCACCGCCGCAAATGGCGGGGCCGATTGGCCGGCGTTCAGGCGCACAGGCTCGCTGATGGTCAGCCACAGCAACAGCGCCAGGCCGATGCCAGGTGCCCCTGCCGCCACGAAGGCCCAGCGCCAGCCATAGGTTTGCGCAATCCATCCTCCGGCCAGCACACCGATCGCGCCGCCCACGGATACGCCTACCGCGATCATGGAGAACACGGTGGCGCGCCGTTCAGGCGGAAAGCGATCTGCTATCAGAGAGACGACCGGCGGCGTGAACCCGGCCTCTCCCACGCCCACGCCCATGCGCGCCAACAGCAGCTGGATGTAACCGGTCGCGGCACCTGAAAGGATCGTCATGACAGACCATAGCGCAGTGGCCGTCGCTACGATGCCGATCCGGTTGACCCGTTCTGCAAGGCGCGCAAGCGGTATGCCGATGCCGCCATAGAACAGCGCGAATGCCGCACCGCCCATGATGCCGAGCTGGAAATCGCTCAGGCCGAATTCCTGCCTGATCGGCTCCCCGACCACGGCGATGATCATGCGGTCGATGAAATTGAACGCGTAAATCGTGCCCAGCAGGCCGATAAACCACCAGTCACGGCCTGAAAACCGGCTCACAACGGGCTCTCCCGTCGCAACTGCGCCATCTGGGCGATCACATGGATGACAATCAGGCACATTGCCATCGTGGCAGCGCCAGCCAGCCACGTCATGACAGGCGACCATGCAGAATTGAGTG
>JBASBA010000008.1:0-2829 GCA_049650885.1 Alteraurantiacibacter sp.
TTACGCCCCGGCGGCAGGTTGTTCCGCTGCTTCTCCCCGACGAATTCATGGGCCTCAAGAGCCTTGAGGGCTTCATCAAATTCCCGGACGGATTTGCGGCCGCGCCGGTCATCCTGACACCGCGCGATTGGCCCCGCCGAGCCGAGGGGTTTGTTCCGCGCGAGGATGCACGAAAGCCTGTTGGTCCTGGATCAAAAACGTCCGAGCCGGCTGCAACCGCGAATGCTGACGGTGCCTGCGAAGGCAGCGACAGCGACGGCGACCCTCGCAAGATGAAGGACAGGACGGACTCGCGAAGGCCATCACGGCAACGAGGGAAATCCGATGCTGCCCAGATCCGCAAATCGGAGAAAGACGGCCGATTTAAAGGCGATTGGGACCGTACCAAGTACGCATCGAACAACGAGCATGACCGCGCAGAGACCAAGGCTCACAGATCTGAAGACGGGCCCAGGCAAAGCGAACTGCCCCTATCCGAGAAGTCCGACGAACTGCGTGAACACCAGACGCCCGAAAAGACGCAAAGTCGCGTCGATGCGCCCGATCCCGACGCCCAACAACGCGGGCATGACGAACGGGCCAAGGCAGACCGGCAGATGCAGGAAGAGCAGCAGCGCGCCCTTCTTGGTGGTGCCGCGCGGGAAGCAAACGAGCAGGATATGGACGACTGGGGCCTCGAAGGCTGATCGCATCGAAAGGGGAGGATGAGGGGAATTGCTTGAAGTGGTCAGCCCATGCTTTCTGTCGCCAATGTCCGTTCCCCTTCCGCCGCTGCCAGCTACTTTGCGGCGGACAATTATTACGCCAAGGCCGATGCGGATCGCTCCGGGCAGTGGCTCGGCGAAGGTGCCAGGCGGCTAGGGCTGGCGGGCAAAGTCGAGACGAAGGCGTTCGACGGGTTGCTGCGCGGCGAACTGCCGGACGGGACCACGGTCGGCAATCCCGGCCAGTCACACCGGCCCGGTACCGATCTGACCTTTTCTGTCCCCAAGAGTTGGTCGCTCCTGGCGCTCGTCGGGAAGGATGAGCGGATCGTCGCTGCCTATCGCGAGGCGGTTATCGAGGCAATGCAATGGGCGGAAAAGAACGCTGCCGAGACGCGTCTGGTCGAAAAGGGCGAGGTTCGGACCGTCGCCACGGGCAATCTCGCGGTCGGCCTCTTCCAGCACGACACCAACCGCAACCAAGAGCCCAATCTCCATTTCCACGCGGTCATTGCCAATGTCACCCAGGGCAAGGATGGCAAGTGGCGGACCCTCAAGAATGATCGCCTGTGGCAGCTTAATACGACGCTCAACACTATTGCGATGGCGCGCTTCCGGGTTGCGGTCGAGAAGCTTGGTTACGAGCCGGGACCCACTCTCAAGCACGGCAATTTTGAAGCACAAGGGATTAGCCGCGAACAGGTGATGGCCTTCTCCTCGCGGAGAACCGAGGTGGTCGAAGCGCGGCGCGGTCCCGGCCTCGAAGCCGGCCGCGTGGCTGCGCTTGCTACGCGCTCCGCCAAGAGCGGGATCGAGGACCGTGAGGTGCTCGGCAAGCTGTGGGATGAATCCGCCCGTTCGATCGGCCTCGACCTTGCACCACTCGTCGAACGTGCGCACCAGCGGGCGCAGAATGCCGAGCGGCAACCCGCAGGCATGGATGGCTTGATCGAGCGCGGTAGAAAGCTTCTTCGCCAATTTGCAGCGCATGTGCGCGGAAATGCTTCGGATCCGCTCGTTCCCTCGGGCATCCACAAGCAGGACCGTCAGACGATCGCCGCTGCGCAGGCGGTCGCGTCTGCCGTGCGGCATCTCTCGCAGCGCGAAGCCGGTTTCGAGCGTGAGGCGCTTTTCAAGGCTGCGCTCGATTTTGGCCTGCCGACGACGATTGCGCATGTGGAACAGCGCACGCGGGCGCTAGTCCGCTCAGGCCAGCTGATACCCGGCACGGGCAAGCATGACGGCTGGCTTGCTTCGCGCGAAGCGGTCGAGACCGAGCAGCGCATTCTTGCCGAAGTCGAAGCAGGCAAGGGCGCCAGCAAGAGCAAGCTGCAGAAAAAGGATGCCGAAACCCGCGTCATGGCCTCGGCCGAAATCGGGCACGGTTTCAAGCTCAATGACGGGCAATTGTCCGCGGCCAGTTTGATCCTGACGGCAAATGACCGAACAGTTGCGATCCAGGGCGTGGCAGGGGCAGGCAAGAGCAGTGTGCTGCAGCCTGTCGCCGAAGTGCTTCGTGAAGAGGGCAAGGAGGCCATCGGGCTCGCGATCCAGAACACGCTTGTCCAGATGCTCGAACGCGATACCGGGATCCGCTCACAGACGCTCGCGCGCTTTCTCGGTGGCTGGAAGCAGCTGCTCTCCGATCCGGCCAACGCGGCCGCACGAGCCGAAGCCGAGGCCGCTTTGAAGGACAAGGTGCTTGTGCTCGACGAGGCATCGATGGTCTCGAACGAGGACAAGGAAAAGCTGGTTCGGCTCGCCAATCTCGCCGGCGTCCATCGCCTAGTTCTAATGGGCGACAGGAAGCAACTTGGTGCGGTCGACGCGGGCAAGCCCTTCGCCTTGCTGCAGAAGGCGGGCATCGCCAGCGCCGAGATGAACACCAATCTTCGCGCACGCGACCCCGTGGTACGCGATGCACAGGCCGCAGCGCAGGCAGGCGATGTGCGTAAAGCTCTGGCGCGCCTGCGCGACCACACAATCGAAGCGAAGGGCGACGGAGCAATCGTGGCTGCCGAACAGTGGCTTTCGCTCGCCAAGGCAGGCCGCGAGAACACATCGATCTATGCTTCGGGTCGGAAGATCCGGTCAGCCGTGAATGCCGCAGTCCAGCAGGGACTGG
>JBASBA010000009.1:0-1663 GCA_049650885.1 Alteraurantiacibacter sp.
CTGCGTCGAATGGCGCGAATTGCGACACGCCGTTGATGAGCGAAACATCATCGAGACGGGCGACCGAGTCGCAGTCGATCGCGTAACCCTGACTATCGGCGAACTTGCGCGATTCATGCTCGAAACTCGCGCGCTCTCCCAAGGATAGATACTCTTCCACAGGCTCCTCGATCAGCTCTGCTTCAACCTGGCGGAAGGGAGTGGTCACTTCCAGTTCGCGCAGCACGCGAAACCGTGATTCGCCCGTCAGCACAATGTTGTACAGGCCTTCTTCGCTGGTCTCTACATCGTCGATCTTGCCCATGCAGCCGACATCATACAAAGGCGCGCTTTCCATGCTGTCAGCGGGCTGGATCATGCCGATACGCCGATCACGCGCCAGTGCATCGCCGATCATCGCGCGATATCGCGGCTCGAAGATATGCAGCGGCAACTGCAACCCCGGAAACAGGATCGCCCCCGTCAGAGGAAAGATGGATAGCTTGCGGCTCATCCGAACAGGATCAGAGACAGCTTGCGACGCTGCGTGGAAACCCACGGATCTTCCATACCCACCGCCTCAAACATCTTGAGCAGCTTTTCCTTCGCCTGTTCGTCACCTTCCTCGCCTTCAACACCTTGGGCGCCCTGTATTGCGCGCAGCAGGGTTTCGGCAGCTTCGTCGCGCTCTCCGGCGGCGAAGGCTGCTTCGGCAAAGGCAATCTGCGCCTCGGTATCTGCAGGGCGCTCGGCCGCGGCCTTGCGCAGCGCGTCAAGCTCTCCGGTATCTACCTGCGTGCCCGCCAGTTCCAGCGCGCTGTGCGCCTGGCCAACCAGTGGATCGTCCTTCATTTCCTGCGGCAGCGCGTCATAGGCCTGCTGCGCCGCTTCGGTCTGCCCGGAGGCCACCAGCGCGCGAATGAGGCCGGATTGCACTTCGGGCTTGTCCGGTGCCATCTGTGCCAACTGTACAAAGACGGACGCCGCACGCTCTGCATCGCCATCGGCCAGCACCTGCTCGCCCATGCTCACAAGCTGGTCGATATCGGGCGCTTGCTGCCCCTCTGCAGCAGGTTGGCCTTCATCGGCCCCTGCCTGCACCGGCACCTGCTTCAGAATCTCGTCCAGCGCCTGCTTCAGCTGCGATTCCGTGCGTGCAGAGGTCAGATCAGCCACAGGTTGTCCCTGGAACATCGCATATACGGTGGGGATGGACTGCACCTGGAACTGGCTGGCGATGAACTTCTGCTCATCGACGTTCACCTTTGCCAGGATCACGCCCTTGTCCGCATATTCGGCGGCAACCTTTTCAAGCAGCGGGGTCAGCGCCTTGCACGGGCCGCACCATTCTGCCCAGAAATCCAGAATGACCAGCTTTGTCTGGCTGGGATCGACCACTTCCTTGCGGAATCGTTCGACCGCTTTTTGCTCATCGATATTCAGGCCCATGCTTGCCAAGTGTCTACTCCTGCTTTTCACTATCTACTGTTGCCGTACAATGTGGCGTTTATGTGCTCAATGTGAAGGGCAAAGGGGGCGTTCGGCAAGCTTTCTCGCACAGGTGCATTTTTGCGCTTGCCCGCTTCCACACTCGCTGCTAACTGCGCCGCTCCCCACCCGGAACAGCGTTTCGGGGGAGCGTCAGTGAGCGGGCGTAGCTCAGGGGTAGAGCACAACCTTGCCA
>JBASBA010000010.1:0-4558 GCA_049650885.1 Alteraurantiacibacter sp.
GCTGAACCACATGGCGGGATCCTGATAGGCGTTGTCGTCCAGCGCCGCCTGTTCTGTAAATTCGACATCGGGCACAAGGGCCATCTCGGTCAGTTCCTCGGCATACATGCGCAGCACGAACAGCACCACCAATGCCAGCAGGATCAGGAAGACAATCGTATAAAGGAACTTACGCAGGGTCGATCTCCATTGTCCGCGCATCGTGTGCGGACGAGGCGTTTTCGTCCAGCTCGGAAGCGTCGTCGGCATCTTTTGCCTTCGCCCGCTCTTCCAGCGCAACCTTTATCATCGCCAATAGCGGATCGGCGAGGAACAGGCCAAGGATGCCGAACAGGATACCCATGATAAGCTGCATTCCAAGAACCAGTGCCGGAGCAAGGTCCACGGTCTTGCGCGCGATCATCGGAATTACGAGATAGCCGTCGATGTTCTGCACGGCCAGATAGATGAACGTGGTATACAGGCCCATCTGCGCGCCGCCGGAGAAGCCCACCATTATCATCAGCGCACCTGAAATCAGGGCGCCAATATTGGGGATGAAAGCCAGCAAACCGGTGAGAATGGCCAGCAGGGCGGCCATGGGAATGGCATCGCCCGTCACCAGCCCATACGCCAGCAGCATGATGTAGGTGAGAACGCCTTCGAACACCATTCCGACGAGTCGGCCAAACAGCAGGCGGCGCATGGTTGCGCCCATCTTGCTGGCGGTGGTGTAGAATTCATCGCGGCGACCCTTGGGCAGCATCCACGCAACGCCGCGTTCGTATAGCCGCGGCTCCACCACCACGTAAATGCCGATGATAATGATCAGAAGCAGAGTGGTCAGCCCGCCAAGCAGGCCGGTCAACGCCCGTGTTACAGTTCCAAAGCCGCTGGCCGCCTGGGTGGCCATGGATTGCACCATATCCATGCTGATCTCAAAACCCTGATCACGCATCCAGCCAAACAGCGCATTGGCCTGGTCCTGAATGATGGTGGGAAATTCGGCGGCCTGTCTGGAAATTTGTGATCCGGCAAATATTGAAAGCCAGATCAGGAACGCGACGGTAGACAGCAAAACGATGGCGATCCGCCAGCCGCGGCCGATACTCAGCACCCGGCCCAACAGCCGCGCGCCGCCGTCTACCAATGCCGCGAAAACCATAGCGCCGAAAATCACCAGCAGACTTTGCGAAATATAGATTGCCAGCACCACCAGCCCGATGACCATTGTCCAGGTCAGCGCCCGCCATGCTTCGAAACGCAGCTCGGGCGAGGAGATGCGCGTCGGGCTTGCACCCATGTGGCCATCGTCATCTGGTCCTGTATGATCGCTCACGAACCTTGCTCTCCCCTCAATTCAGGACGCAAACTGGTCCACGCGCGCGACCCGCGCAAGGCCGCCAACCATGTCAGCGGGTTCCAAGATGCGCGTCCGTCCAGTGAGAACGTGATGAATTCCGCCCTGCCGCCAATATCCTGCAAAGGCACCGGGCCACCAAGGCCACTGTCATAGGCTGCCGCGCGGCTGTCTGCGGAATGGTCTCTATTGTCGCCCATCAGAAAAACATGCCCGTCTGGAATGGTGATTTCCGCCATGTCGTCGAGCCTTTGATCCTTATAGTCGATGATAAGGTAACTCGCGCCGTTGGGAAGGGTTTCTCGATAGGTCGGCGGCTCGAACACCGGCGTGCCATCCTCCAGCCGCACCAGATATGGCAGGAACGCAGAAAGGCATTCATTCCCATAGGAACAGATGTTGTCGTTCTCGGCAGGTATGCGGACCGGGGGTTCCACTTCCTGCACGATTGGTTCGCCATTCAGGATGACCTGCCCGTCCACCAGCGCGATGGTGTCGCCCGGCAAGGCGATAACGCGCTTGATGTAATCTTCAGCTTTGCCCGGCGGAACGGCGATGACGATGTCGCCATATTCCGGCGTGTCGGGCGCAATGCGCCAGTCGTCGCGCGGCAGGATATGGAAACTGGCAGAGACCCAGCTCCAGCCATAGGGATATTTGCTCACCACCAGCCGGTCTCCCACCATCAGGTTGGGCACCATTGATATACTGGGAATGTAGAACGGCTTGGCCACGAATGTGTGGAAGGCGAGAACGGCCAGCAGCATCAGCGCAAGACCCCGTGTTTCCGCAATCCAGTTTATCGGCTTCTTCGATTTCGTGTCGCTCATGTCGGGACGGATCAGGCTTTCGGATGGGCTTCGAGTATCACGAAGGCCTGCGCCCATGGGTGATCGTCGGTGAGGGTAAGATGAATGGAGATGATGTGGCCCGCAGGAGTAAGCGCCTCAAGCCGCGCCGCCGCGCCGCCGGCAAGGGCAAGAGTGGGCGCGCCGCTGGGGGCGTTTACGACGCCGATGTCTTTCATGAACACGCCGCGCTTGAAACCGGTGCCTACGGCTTTGGAAAACGCCTCTTTCGCGGCGAACCTCTTGGCGTAAGTGCCCGCCTGCGTATGCGGACGCCGCGCGGCCTTGGCATTCTCTACATCGGTGAACACGCGATTGGTGAACCGCTCGCCAAACCGGTCGAGCGAATTCTGGATACGCTCGATATTGCACAGGTCAGAGCCCAGGCCGATAATCATTGCGACACCCTCATCGTGCGTGATCCATCAAGTCGCGCATCTTCAGGACAGCGGGTTCCAACCCGCAAAAGATCGCCTCTCCGATGAGATAGTGCCCTATATTCAGTTCTGCCAGTTGTGGGATGGCGGCCACAGGCTGCACATTCTCGTAAGTCAGGCCGTGGCCTGCATGGGGCTCGATACCGTTCTTGGCGGCGAGGGCGGACATATCGGCCAGTTGCTTCAGGATGCGGGCGCGCTCTTCCCCCTCGGCATGGGCGTATGCGCCGGTATGAAACTCTACTACCGGCGCGCCCAATTGCAGGGCGGCGTCCAGCTGCCGTTCGGTCGCCTCGATAAACAGGCTGACGCGGATCCCGGCATCTTTCAGACGGGTCACTATCGGTTGCAAGTGGTTGTGTTGACCTGCGGCATCCAGGCCGCCCTCGGTCGTGCGCTCCTCCCGCTTTTCCGGTACGATACAGGCGGCGTGCGGCTTATGAGACAGGGCGATCGCCAGCATCTCGTCCGTGGCGGCCATTTCCAGGTTCAGCGGCAGGTTTGTGGCATCCTGAATGCGGCGCAGGTCTTCGTCGCGAATGTGGCGGCGGTCCTCCCGAAGGTGTGCCGTGATGCCATCGCCGCCGCAGCGCGCCACGATTTCCGCCGCGCGAACGGGATCGGGGTGATCACCTCCGCGCGCATTGCGGATGGTGGCGACATGATCGATGTTTACGCCAAGGCGAAGGGGAGTGGTCATAGCTATTAGCGCCTCTAGTCAATTGGCCGGGGCAATTCTAGCCGCAAGCGAGTGTCGCCAGCAGATCATGCAGCGGCCCGCTGCCCGACTGGATTTCGGCAAAATCAAACTCCGGCTGATCGGTGGCGAGGGCGACTGCGATGCCGAGGTCCGGCAGCATGACATTTCGCAGCTGATACTCGCCAATATCGCCGCGCCGCTCCACTATGCGGATTGGGGCCGCACAGCCGGAAAGCGGTGCCTCGAACACCCATTGCCCCAGCGCCATCGAACCTGTGGCAGGATCGCTGTGCCATAATTGCGCCAGCGCATCTTCGCCCAGCAGGACACCGTCCATCAATGCACGATCGAACAGCAGCAAATCGTCAAGCGGCCCGACCAGCGCGCCCGAAGCGCCGTAACCCGCAATCTGGCGGGCCGAATTGTCATCTCTGGAAGCAAAGGGCCGATCGCTTTCGGCATCCAGAAAGCTGGTGTTGTACCAGCTGGCTTCCAGACCGATGCCCTGTGCCAGCAGCAGATCGAGGCTGGAATTGGCAGAAGCCTCCAGAAGAGCGCCCAGCACGATGTAATCGCAATTGTTGTAACTTCGGCTGCTCTGCTGACGCGGTTCGTTCCGGGATGATGTGCAATAATCCACAGAACCGGAACCGGCGGTGTAAAAGGACGGAAAGCCGTTCTCGTCAGCAGGCGTATCGTCCGGATTGGGCAAGTTGCTCTGGTGGCGCAACAGGTTTTCGACTGTCAGATCGCTGCCATGCAAGGCAGGCACGAAATCGCCAACATCGTTGTTCAGCGCAAGGCGGCCATCTTCCACTTCACGCATAACCAGCACCGCCATCACCTGCTTGGTGACAGAGGCCCAGGGCCACCCTTCCAGAGTGCGGATCGACGCCTCGTCCGGATCGGTTGCGCCATAGTAAACGGTCTCCGCGCCGCCCGGTATGGAAACCGCGAGGTCACCTTCGAAACCGGCATCCGCAAGGTCGGCATAGGCGCGAACCGCCGCGCTTTGCTCGTCAAAACTATCGCCCTGCAATGCGGCGCATCCGGCCAGAAGCGGAGTGAACAACCCTGCTGCTACAAGGGCGCGCGATGCGATCATGTGCGACTGCCTGGCTTTGTTATAGGTAGTGCAGCCAGTTCTGCCGGCACATCACCTTGCGCATAGGTGGGGAAATCTATGTCGATCAACGGGAAGAATGGCACTCCAAGGTCCACGGCACCGTTAGAC
>JBASBA010000011.1:0-2785 GCA_049650885.1 Alteraurantiacibacter sp.
AACCAACACGGTTTACGGACACTTCCTTAATTTTTATGTCCTTAGCGACGGAACCACGAGCCGCCCCGAAAGCGAAACCATCATCGCACTCATTATGCCCAGTTTTATCTGTTTGAAAACTGCTCGAAATGGTCAATTCATTCAGAGTTTCTCTACTGTTTGGGGACGATCTCAACTCCACTGGGCGTCCCGCGCAGTTCCACGTTGAACCGCCGGCATACGTCGTTGAGCGCCGCTGCGGCTGCGTCCAAATCGAACTTCGGGGGCGTGGAATTGACATCAATCTCGGCCAACGCCCGTTCTGGCCGCGGTCTCTTGGCGGGAGAGCGATCCAGATGAACCCGGCCATCCTCGTCAACTTGGGGCGAGGCTGCTACGATCTCACGATGACGGCGCGCCCTCGCGATGAGGCGGTCCACGGCACCTGCATCATGCGGTCGTGGTCGAACAGCAGTTCGCAGGATGTAAGCGATGAATATGAAACCAGCCGCGGTCAAAACTAAGTAGACCGTCAGGAAAGCAATGTCGAAATTCGTCATGTGAAGATTCTACCTTGCCGGGGGTGCCATGTCTAATCCGGCCCTGAGCTGCCATCGTCGGCATCTGCTGCTGATACGATGCAGTTCGTCGCACCCGCCATTCGCTGCACTTACAAGAATCGGGTGGATTACCCAAGCTTCGGTAGGCCGAAATCATAAAGTCCATGAAATTGCGCGGTGCATTATTGAAGGTGACGCGGTGTCGGGCATTCCCGCCGTGGGAAATTGGATCGACACTCATAGTCATTTGCCCTTCAACGCATCGCGGTTTCTTAGCTTGCAGCAGTTGGGCTCCCATACGTATTCCTTTCTCTCTACGCGCCACGTCTGGACAGATGGTATTCGTCGCCCGCCATGCTATGGGTGCCCTATGGCCATTACACAGAAATCCATCAAGATTCTCTGGTCTGCGTCGGGCGGGCGCTGCGCGTTTCCGAGGTGCTGGGAGAGGCTGTGCTACCATGAGGCCGCAGACGCTGCGCCCTTCACTCTGGGGGAGATGGCGCATATCTGCGGCGACAAGCCGGGGGCCAATCGGCACGATGCGGGCCAGACGGATGCTGAGCGCGACGACTATCAGAACCTGGTCCTGCTCTGCCCGACACATCACACGCTGATCGACCGCAAAGAGAATGAAAACGTCTACACGGTCGATGCCCTGCATGAGATGAAGGCCGAGCATGAAGCCCGTGTGCTGGCGCGCCTGGATCAAGAGGCAATGACAAGTAAGGCTAACATAGCGCGTTCGATCCTGCCCCTGCTGGAAGAGAACCGGCAGTCCTGGGAGCAGTATGGACCGCTGTCCGAGCTGGCCCGGTCTCAGCCGCATAACGAAGCGGCGCATGCGGTGTGGGTGTCGGAACGTCTCTCGGTGATCGTGCCGAACAACCGCAAGATGGCGGCGGAACTCGACGCGCATCGCGGCCTGTTCGACGCAGGCGAACAGGCGATCATCACGGCCTTCCTGCTGCATATGCGCAGCTACCAGCAATGGATTGAGGATGCGATTCCCTATGCAGCGGTGAAACGCTTCCCGGCGGCATTTGATGACTTGATTAGAGGACTTGCCGATGACGGCGCATAGCGAAACCTTTCCTTGGCCCAGCCATTACGGGCACTACAATTATTTTGAAGCTCAGATGAAGAAGCATGGGAAAGTCGCCTCTCTGACCGCGCAGGGCGGCGGGGTCTATGACTTGACCCGCACGCAAGGCGACACCCTACGCGTCTTCATCTGCGAATGCTACGCGTTCGGCGTGGCGGAATACATGGAGACGGTCGAGAGGCTGGGAAACATGGATGTGGTGATCATCAATTCTGCATGGTGCGGCTACACGCCGGATGCCAAGTTCCATTGCCGCGAGTCCAATGCCGGCCTTTTCAAGATCGGTGAATTCATGGGGGCGCTGCACCGCGACGATTACTGGCGCTATCTGACGGACGATGAAAAGGAGTATTTCAAGAAGCAAGGCTGGCTTTGACGCTCGGCGTCACGGTCTATGGCTTCGGTTCCGCCTTCGTCGCGCACGACGAGAGCAAATCAATTGCTTCAGACGTTGATCTGCTCATCGTTCACCCCGGCACCAATGCCGAGTCCTGCAAATTCGCCATTGCGTGCAAGCGACGGCTCGCTGCTTGCGTCGCCGGCGCGCACATCACTACGCTTTCGGATGGCGAAGAACAGCACTGCCAATTCATTCGAACGACGCGGGCCGTGCGTCTCGGGCCAATCCGCGCCGATCATTTCGCAACTGATTTGCGCACACTGAGCGTTGCGATGCCGATCCTCAGCAAATGGTAGGCGCTCGCGACCTTTTTCGCGTCGGTCACACGCGGCGGAGATGTTGCTTCATACGCAAGATGGGTCGTGGAGAAGGCGCATCTGACGCTCGGCACCCTCCATTGCCGTGCGTAGCGACTTGGAAGCTGTCGAACTGGCTGCGCCGTCGAGCTTCAGTTCCGGTATATCAAGGCCTTTGGAGCGGAATCGCTGCCGTCTCCACGATCGCCATTTGTCGGTTCTGCCATTTATATCGTCATACACACTACGCTGAAACACTGAGTATAGTCGCTCGACGTGCCCAATTCGATCGGTGTCAGATCTTCTCGCTATGTTACAGACCGACCATCCCGCATTTAATTTGCCCACCGTTCTAACGACTGTATTTGCATCTCAGACTATCCCCGATTTGTCTATCGTGCGCGCCATCTTATAGCCTTGAAACTACTGTTTTGAAGAAGGCCGT
>JBASBA010000012.1:0-2320 GCA_049650885.1 Alteraurantiacibacter sp.
AGATCGATCCACACGCCGCCAATCGGGTTGTTGGGGCCGGGCGGAATGACGAAAGTCTTGTCCGGGCCCCATTTCTGATCATCCGGGTCGAAGGTGTAATTGGCCTCCGGCGCAACCGCATTCACCGTCATATTACCGCTGGGACTTGGAAACTCGCCACTGCCGATCGTGGCGGGATAGGTGGCAAGTTCATTTCCATCCGCATCCAGAGCGGCGACTTCGCCAGCATCCTTGCGCACCTCGATACGGGCTATCGTGCCGGATATTGTCGCGTCGCCGCGCGAGATAACCACGATCTCCTGCCCGGCCTTGTCCAGATCGGCATCGGGGTTGAGCGCGGAGAAGAACTTCTGGTCCATGTGGAAACGCTCGGCCAGCATCTCGTGCGCGTTCTTGTATCCCACCCGTTCAAGATCGGCCTGCTCTGCAAAGCCCGATGGAATGTCGTAGAACGGGCCACCCACATCATCTTCTTTCAGCGTATAGGTTTGCAGCAACGCGCCGCTTTGTGCCTTCTGCAAGGATTGCAACAATTCGCTGTCGATACCATCGCCCGAAGGCAGATCGTTGTTGCGGCGGTAGGCGGCAATCGCGCGATTAGTATTGCCACCCATGTACCCGTCAATCACGCCGGGCGAATGGTTCGTGCGGTCCAGCATGATCTGCACGGCCAGAACCTGCATGTCGCGCTTGCCAAGCTGGCTCTTGGTTACACCATCGGGAAGCGAGACGGACAGTGATGGCCCGTCCTGCGCCAGAACCGGCGGGGCTGCGATGGTGAGGGGGATGGCGACAAGGGCGGCGATTAAAGCGGGATGTTTCATGCTGCTTAGAACCCGCCAGCACCTTACACGTTCCGGTGCGGGCCGGGCGATGCGTGCTTGCCCCAGCAGGGCCAAAGTCCTATCTGCCCCGGCAACTCCAGATCAAATTCACTTTCTGTTACCCAAGGACGCGCAATGGCTGCCCAATACGCATATGTCATGAAGAACATGACCAAGACTTTCCCCGGTGCGCAAAAGCCGGTGCTGACCGACATCAGCCTGCAATTCTATCGCGGCGCGAAGATCGGCATCGTCGGCCCGAACGGCGCGGGCAAGTCCACCCTGATGAAGATCATGGCCGGGATAGACACCGATTACACCGGCGAAGCATGGCCGGGTGAGCATATCACGGTTGGCTATCTGGCGCAGGAACCGCAGCTGGACGAGAGCAAGACCGTGCTGGAAAACGTGAAGGACGGCGCGCGCGACACAGCGGACCTTGTGGAACGCTACAACGCTGTCGCGGCGCAAATGGCGGAGCCCGATGCCGATTACGAGAAGCTGGGCGATGAAATGGCCGACCTGCAGACCAAGATCGATACGGTCGACGGCTGGACGCTGGATAACCAGCTGGAAATCGCGATGGAGGCGCTGCGCTGCCCCCCGTCCGATGCTGAAGTGGCCAATCTTTCAGGCGGTGAGAAGCGCCGCGTCGCCCTTACCCGCCTGCTGATTCAGAAGCCCGACATCCTGCTGCTGGACGAGCCGACCAACCACCTTGACGCAGAATCCGTGCAATGGCTGGAAAACCACCTGAAGGAATATGCCGGCGCCGTCCTGATGATCACCCATGATCGCTACTTCCTGGATAACGTGGTGGGCTGGATCCTGGAACTCGATCGCGGGTCCTACTATCCCTACGAAGGCAATTACTCCACTTACCTGGAGAAGAAGGCCAAGCGTCTGGAACAGGAAAGCCGCGAGGAATCCGGCCGCCAGAAGGCGCTTTCACGCGAACTGGAATGGATCCGCCAGACGCCTGCTGCACGCCAGACAAAGTCCAAGGCGCGTATCCGCAAGTTCGACCAGTTGCAGGACGAGATGAGCAGTCGCAAACCCGGCAAGGCGCAGATCGTGATTCAGGTGCCCGAACGCCTCGGCGGCAAGGTGATCGAGGCGAAGAACATCACCAAGGCCTATGGTGACAAGCTGTTGTTCGATGACCTGTCCTTCATGCTGCCGCCGGGCGGCATCGTGGGCGTGATCGGCCCGAACGGCGCGGGCAAATCCACCCTGTTCCGGATCATCACCGGACAGGAAGAACCGGACAGCGGCACGCTGGAAATCGGTGAGACGGTTCACCTTGGCTATGTTGACCAGAGCCGTGACGACCTGAACCCCAAGAACAACGTGTGGGAGGAAATTTCCGACGGGCTGGATTTCATGACCGTTAACCAGCACGAAACCTCCACCCGTGCCTATGTCGGCGCGTTCAACTTCAAGGGCGCGGACCAGCAGAAGAACGTCGGCAAGCTGTCCGGCGGTGAGCGTAACCG
>JBASBA010000013.1:0-10997 GCA_049650885.1 Alteraurantiacibacter sp.
GTGTAATCATATTCACCGCCACGATGCATGGAGCACAGGTTGTCCCAGATAACCATGTCGCCCGGCTGCCATTGCCAGTTAAAGGTATATTTGTCCTGCGTGGTGTGTGCGATCAGGTCTTGGATCAACGCGCGACCCTCTGCCTTCTCCATATCCTTCACATCCATCGTATGCGCTGCAATAAACAAGGCTTTGCGGCCCGAGCCGCAATGCGTGTGAACCAGAGGGTGATAAGCCACGGGACGCTCGTAAATGTCCGCTTCGTCAATTTCGGCACCGGCTTTCTTGCGGCTCCACCACAATGAATTGACGCCGATCTTGTCTTCAATCCGATCCTTCGTTTCCTGCGGCAAATCCTCGTAGCCTGTGCGCGTATCGGCAAACCATGTTTCTCCGCCTGCGTCGGCCGGGGGCGTAATATGCGCCAGCAACAGGGAATAACTCGTTCGCTTGTCCAGAAATGCGCTGTCTGTATGCCAGAGGCGGTCGCCCTTGCGATATTCCACGGCCGCAGGATCGCTGGTGATCTCGCCATCCAGATTGAGGTTGGAAGCGTCGAAAAGTTCGCGGTAGGGCAAGCGGGTTTGCGCACCCTCAGCGCGCTTGGGGACCTTTTCGAGATAGCCGAAATTGCGGCTGAAATTAACATGGTCCTCGTCACTCATGCCGGTATCGCGCCACACGGTAACGCCGTATTTGTCCATCGCATCAGTAACCTGCCTGACCTCGTCAGCATCAAGTTCGCGCGTCAGGTCCAGGCCGGAACAGACCGCACCGAAATTGGGCAGGATTGGTTCGCACTTCAGGGCCATGTATCGCTCTCCATATCGCTCTTATCGGCATCTTTGCACTTCGGGCGACAAGGCTGCTGCTGCAGGATCTCACCCTGACCAAAGGATGTAGGCCATTCCCGCGAAATTGACTATGCCCAAAAACCACAAGCCGTCTGGCGTGTCGGCCCGCTTGACGTTATGATCATTGATATGAGCAAAATCGCCCTCCCTTGCGCCGCCATTGCCACCATTCTGCTTTCCGCGTGCACCACGACAACGCCGCCTTCGTTTGACGAGGACGGCAATCCCAACGTGCGTGAACCGGCTGGCGAATGCGATGCGGGCACGGTGCAGGATCATATCGGTCATCGTGCCAGCGCGCAGTCCGGTGCGACTCTGCAGGGCACTTCCGACGCGCGGACTTTGCGCTGGGTGCCGCCACGCACTGTGGTGACGATGGACTATCGTCCGGACCGGCTGACGGTCACCTATGATGACGACATGATGATCGAAAAGATCACCTGTGGCTGAACCCGATGATGGCCGTCAGCGTATTGCGCCGCTTGGCCCGTTCGAGGAAGCGGCCGGTTTCACCCGCGTCGTCGTCGGCCATGCGCGCCCCGCCGGTACGCTGGTTGCGATATCCGCGCACTACAATGCGGAATGGAAGTGCGAGATCGAGGCCGAAGCCGTCATCGGGAGCCTTCAATGACTATCCGCCTTCTCGCCGTTATCTGCGCATCCGCGATGCTTGCCGGCTGCGGAGATGATCTGGAGAGCCGTCAGGCAGCGGTGCAGGAGCGCAGCCCTTCTACGGATATAGGCGGCGGACAGCCGCAGCCGGGAGAGACCCGGATTTCCAGACAACAGCCATCAGCACAAACGGCGGAAGGTTTCGCCGGCGATGACGTGGCTTCGCCTGATGACGATATTGCGGTGGTCGATGCCTCGCCCGATGCACTGATTGACGATGCGCAGGGCTTCTCGCCCGATCCCATGGACAATGCATCCGGTTTTGACCCTTCGCCCGATAGCCCGCAGGGGTTTGCGCCCGAAGCTATCGAGCCGGAAGTCTTTGAAGAGTAACCTTCGGCGTGAAACGTGCGCACATTGTTGCGCAAAGTTTCGCAAGTGGCCGGTTGTTTCGTAATGCGGCTTTTGACATTGGAGCCTTGCATCAACCCCATGCACGGCACCTGTGCAGGAGATACGCATGACCGGACAATTCCAGCTTACCGAAGACCAGCGCGCGATCCAGGAAATGGCGCAGCGCTTCACTGCAGACAACATCACTCCACATGCGGCAGGATGGGACGAAGCGCACCACTTCCCGCGCGATGTGATCAAGCGGACAGGCGAGCTTGGCTTTGGCGCGATCTATGTGTCAGAAGCATCGGGCGGCATCGCGCTGGGAAGGTTGGAGGCCGCGCTGATCATGGAGGCAATGGCCTATGGTTGCCCCACCACCAGTGCCTTTATCTCCATCCACAATATGGCCGCGTGGATTATCGACAGTTTCGGTAGCCAGGATCTGAAGGATCGCTACCTCCCCGATCTCGTAACGATGGACAAGCTGGCCAGCTATGCGCTGACGGAGCCTGGCTCCGGCTCGGACGCAGCGGCATTGAAGACTTCGGCAAGGCAGGATGGCGAACATTACGTCTTGAATGGCACCAAGCAGTTCATTTCCGGCGGCGGGGTGAACGATGTTTACGTGGTAATGGCCCGGACAGGCGAGCATAAGACGCGGGGCATATCCTGCTTTGTGGTGGACAAGGATACACCCGGCCTCAGCTTTGGCGCACCGGAAAAAAAACTGGGCTGGAACGCCAGCCCGACTGCGCAGCTGATTTTCGAAGATGCGCGCATTCCTGCGGCAAATCGCGTTGGCGAGGAAGGCGACGGCTTCAAGTTTGCCATGTCCGGCCTGGACGGTGGGCGGCTCAACATCGGTGCCTGTTCGCTTGGCGGGGCGCAGCGTTGTCTGGATGAAGCCGTGTCTTATACCAAGGATCGGCAGCAATTCGGCCAGCCGATCGCCGAATTCCAGAACACCCAGTTCATGCTGGCGGACATGGCCACTGAAGTGGAGGCCGCCCGCGCACTGCTGTATCTTGCAGCCGTAAAAGTTACCGAAAATGCCCCCGACAAGACGCGCTTTTCCGCGATGGCCAAGCGGCTGGCGACCGACAGCGGAAGCAATGTGGTGAACAATGCGCTGCAACTGTTTGGCGGCTATGGCTATCTGAAAGACTATCCGATCGAACGCTTCTGGCGCGATCTTCGCGTGCACTCGATCCTTGAAGGCACCAATCAGGTCATGCGAATGATCGTGGGCCGCGATCTTTTGAAAGACTGACTGAAGTCATGACCGAACAGCTGAACCTGCACACACATGGCCGCGTGGCGCATGTGTCCCTTAACCGCCCGAAAGCGATCCATGCGCTGACGCTGGAGATGTGTCAGGGAATGAGCGAAGCATTGCTTGGCTGGCACGGCGACGATGGTATCGAGGCCGTTATCATCGACCATGCCGATGGGCGCGGCTTTTGCGCTGGCGGCGATGTAGCGCTGCTGCGCAATTCCGCGATGGAAGACGGCGGCGCGCGCGGGCGCGAGTTCTTTCATACAGAGTACCGGTTGAACCACCTTTTGTTCACCTATCCAAAGCCTGTGGTGGCCTTTATGGATGGCGTAACGATGGGCGGCGGCGTTGGCATCAGCCAGCCTGCGAAATACCGCGTTGCTACCGAGAATACAAAGTTTGCCATGCCGGAAGGCGCCATCGGTCTTTTCCCCGATGTGGGCGCATCCCATTACCTGCCGCGCCTGCCCGGCCAGACGGGCAAGTTCCTCGCCCTGACAGGCGCGCGACTGGACGGGGCAGAGTGCCTGTGGGCAGGCCTTGCCACCCATTATATCGAGAGCGAGAAGCTGGCCGAAGTAAAAGCCCGCATTATTGCAGATCCTGCCAGCCTTGCCGCCATTCTGAACGAATTTTCAGCCGAACCGCCAACAGCGCGTCTTGCCGGCAACAAGCGCAAGATTGATTCCCTGTTCGCGCCGGGCACGCTGGAAGGCATCATCACCTCGCTGGAAAACGATGACAGCGACTGGGCGGGAAAAGAGCTGGCCGCGGTTCAATCGAAATGTCCGATGACCAGCGAGGTTGCCCTGTGCCAGTTCGCCGAGAATGCGGACTGCCGCGATTTTGCCGCCAACATGGCAATGGAATATCGCATCGCGAGCCGCATGATCATGCGGCCAGATTTCGCCGAAGGGGTGCGTGCCGTGTTGATAGACAAGGACAATGCACCGCAATGGCAACCGGCAAAGCCCGATCAGATTACCGATGCGATGGTGAAGGAAATGTTCGCTCCCCTGCCCGAAGGTGAAGAATGGTCACCGTTTCCGCAGACAGTCTGAACCATCTTCACACGCCGCACGCTGAAAGTAAGCTATCAACTCTGCTGCGATAGCCACTTCCGAACAGGCGAAGGTGAACCAGCATCGGCCATAGCTGGTAGGCAGGAACGCGCTCCTGCCAACCGGGTGCAAGGTCGCACGCTGAGAAGAACGCAGGCGGAGGCCTGCCGAACACTTGCAGCATGGCGATATCGACTTCGCGATCTCCATAATAGCACGCCGGATCGATCAGTGCTGCCAGCCTGCCAGCGTTGAACACAATGTTGCCGCTCCACAAATCTCCATGCAACAACGCGGCCGGTGGCGTTGCAGGGAGAATATCCGGAATGCACACCGCCAACGCTTCGATCCGCCGCGCCAGTGTGGCATCCATATCCGCGCAGAACGGGAGCAATCGACGCTGCGCCCAGAATTGGGCCCAATCATCCATTGGGGTGTTGAGAATGGGAAGCGCGCCGAACGCATAATCCGCGTTCCAACCGAACGGGTGATCTTGCACGGTGTGCAGCGCGTGCAAACCTTTCGCCAGCGATTGCCAGCCCCCGCGTCCGTCGTTCTCGACGAACTCCATCACCAGCAAGCATGCCTCGCAATGAAGGACGGTTGCGGATGGCGCCCCCGTGGCGCCAATCGCCCGCAGCATTGCGCCTTCTGTCGATACATTCGCGCCTGTCTTGGCCACAACGCGGCTTCCATCGGCCAAAATTACAAGAGTGGCGCCACCAAGGTCGCCGCCAGGCAATTGCCTGATCTCACGCACTGCCGAACCCAGCGCTGCCTCGATCTTGTCGCTCAAAATCACTTGAAGCGCGAAACCAGCGCCTCTGCCGCAGCGGACACATCGCGCCAGGTCTGCGTAAAACCCTCCTCGCCACCATAATAGGGATCGGCCACGGCCTGACCCTCAAATCCGGGAACGGCATCCAGCAACAGTGCAAGCGTGGCGGTCGTATCCTCTGGCGCCAATGCCTGAAGGTTGCGAAGGTTGTCCGCGTCCAGCGCGAAGATATGCGTGAAGCGGGTAAAGTCCTCTAACGACACCTGCCGCGCGCGCAGTGCCGATATGTCGACGCCGTGATCGCTCGCCGTGGCGATCGCGCGCGGATCCGGCGGATTGCCCACATGCCAGTCACCCGTTCCGGCACTGTCTATCCGGACGCTCAGACCGGCGCGGTCCGCCGCCTCGCGCATCGCACCTTCTGCGAGGGGAGAACGGCAGATATTTCCCAGACACACGAACAGGATCGCAGGCGTTGAATTCACGCGGACGGCCACGGGCCGGTGATCGCGAAAGTCATGGTCGGGCTATAGGCATTCACGAACAAGGTGCGTCCGTCAGGAGAGAAGCAAGCGCCTGCCAGCTCGGTCTGCATGTTCAGCAGGGCCAGCGGATATGCCGCACCTGCGGGCGTGATACCGCGCAGATGGTTTTGCACAACATCGTCGTAGGAATCCTCGCACACTACCAGATGGCCCGATGGTGCAACTGTAATGTTGTCGCCAAAGCTGTACTCGCTCTCCTGCGGGCTTTCGTAGAACAGCTCCAGCATGTCTGCCTCGTGGATGGCGGGTGCCAGGCGGAATATCTGTCCCTGACGCGCAGCGCCGCCACTGGTGCTTGTGAAATACATCTCGCCATCACCCATCCAGATGCCCTCGCCCCGAGCAAACATCGTCGCCCCTTGTGCAGCGGCGCGCTGGCGCAGATCGTCGTCGGGCGATTCAACATTGTCCAGCGTGATCCAGGTGCCGCGCGCAACCTCGCCAACAGCGATGGTGCGTTCGCTCCAGTTGCGCGTATCCGAAAGACCTTCCAGCTTCAGCGCCTGAAGGGTGCCGCCAACAGACAATTGACCGGGACGAAGCGGCAGGAAGCGGTAAAGCACGGAATCGTCGCGGTCTTCCGTCAGGTAGATAATTCCGGTCGCAGGGTCGACGCAGGCAGCCTCGTGATTGAAGCGACCCATCGCCTTCAGCGGCATTGGCTCCACAAGACCGGGCGCGCTTGCGGGCACTTCGAACACCCAACCATGATCCTTGTTGATCCGGCCATCTGCGCGCGAAGTGTTCTCCTCGCACGTCAGCCAGCTTCCCCACGGCGTGATGCCGCCGGCACAATTGCGTATCGTGCCGGCAAGGCTGCGATATTCGCGTTCCAATTCCAGCGTGCCGGCATCCAGCACAAGCGTTGTGGTTCCCCCGGGAAGCGGGATGAGGGATCGCGCCACGGTGTCATACGCCGGGCCGTTCGGAATGGAGCCGCCATCGTGCTGCGGCTGAAGTTCATGGTTGCGCACCAGCGCAAGCTTGCCGTTGCCAAGATCGAAACAGCCCATCCCGTCGGCGCGATCTGGCACGGTGCCACCATCGCTCATCGGCGTGTCGTGACGCGATATGACGCGATAGGTAAAACCTTCGGGCAGGTCGAGAATGCCAGCCGGATCCGGCAGCAACTGCCCCACAGGGCTGGCCGCACCGGAAAGCGCCGCACTGCTTGACGCGCGCGGACCTAACGAAGCGCAGGAATTGAGGAACAGTCCGGCAAAGGCGGTGCCTGTTGCGGCGAGGAATTTACGGCGGTTTGGCGTAATCATAAAAAGCGTGCCCTTTGCGCGGTTGGGATCGACAATCAGCGTTATAGCGCAAAATGCGCCGGCCGTATGACACGTGCGCATTTTATCGTTGGATAGCCCTAGCAAGATAGGCAGGAAATATCTGCGTCCCACCATTTCACGAGGATTTTTCTCGATGCTTCGCGCCAGCTTGGCTTGAGCCGTTCACGCATTGTCGCAGCACTTCCGTTTTCAGGTGCCATGAATGAGTTTAGAGACCCCGCACGAAGGCTCAATCCACCAGATTGAAATCTTCCGGAATATTCTTCGGCCATCCAAAGCCAGCGGCTTTGCGATCCGCGACCGAGCGATGCACGCTGGCACCAGCCGGAATATGGCGGCGCTCGAACCAGGGGATAACCCAGCCCAGCAACGCACGGCGCCGAGAACAGGCTGGTTTGCGCCGAGGGAGGACTTCAACGATCCGCCAACCCAAATTCATCGAATCATGCGTCTGGCCAAGGCTGTCAGGCGCTACATACTTTGAAGCAGCATCCTTCCCCAACACCAGCGAATTTACGCTGCGAGTGGTGAATGCAAGGCCCGCTTCTTGCGCGCGGCCAATCATCCATTGCAACGCCACCTTGCACAAACCGCTCTCTTCCTCGGCATGCCCGCCCCCTACGTCGGCGTGGAAACCGGGGAACCAGACTTCTTCCAACTGCTGCGGCTTGCTACTTTTCGTGTTGAACGGGTTGCCACGAAACTCTTGCCCGCTTTCCCACAGAACTGGCCTGAACATTGTCCGGCGATCCTCGATCCCAACCGCATGAAACACGCTTTCAACTGATGCATTGCGGCTGGTGAAGGCATGAGATTTCAACCGGAAACCGTATTTCCCATATTCGATGACGGAGGCCACCGTATCAAACAGGCCCAGCATCCGAACCGGGACGCGATCAGGGCGCAAGATCCGTTCGAACAGGCGGATTTCCGCGAAAGCAGCTTCTTCGCCTTGGCCATCCTCGCCAATCCGCTTGTAAGCACGATAGGCATAGTCGAGGAGATTGAGATTGCGCCGCTCCATCAGACCAAAGACATGGAGAAACCCGGCGAGCACGCGCGCTGTGTAGGCACCGCGGCTGAAGCCGATTATATAGATGCGGTCGCGCTCACCGTCAGCATCCTGCGCGCAATAGTTGTCTACCAGGAAGCGATAGGCCTCCTTGACGTTGTTATCCAGGCCGTAGCCTGTTGCCAAACCAAGCAATTCGACGAACTTGGTGCGGAAATGTGAAAACCTGCTGGCTGTGCCAAGAGTGCCGACGCCGGGGTCGTAATACACCACTTGGTCCGAGCATTTGGCAAGAATTCCATAGAAGCGCAGCACGTTAGATCTGTTGCTGCTGATCTGGTTCGACGTGCCGTCTAGCAGGATGACGATATTCTTAGCCAAACCCATCCCCCCTCACATCGGATTGCACGCCCTGAACACAAAAGATCCGCGCTTTCGGGACTGCCTGTTTAACACGCAGGGTCGTGCTTTTGTAAATGGTGCTTGCAGGAGTTGGATTTGCACCCAAGACCATGAGGTTATAACAAGTCTCGCTGCCCCGACTATGAGCGGCTTGAGCGGTGCCCGGAATTGAAGCCTCTTCGTTCGCGATGAAATTCTTCCAGAACTTGGCATTCGGATCACCGCGAGAGGGGATTCGGCGCACCTTGATCAAGCTAAGTTCGAACTACCTGTTTCGAAATGCTTCATATCCAATCCATTTCAACCGCCGACTTTCGCCGACACCTTTTCAATCAGGTGCATTTGCCTTGACAGCACACCGACCGGCTTCTTGTGCGGCCCTGCCGAAAATTGTCGCGTCGTTGCTTACCATCACAAGTGAAAATCCCATTTCAAGATGAACATGTGCCTCTTCCAACGTTCCGGCTGCCGCTCCCGATAGAATCCCGGCTGGCCGTGTCACCTCAAGAACTTGCTTTGTAAGCGCCCGAACTTCAGGATCAACCGATGGCTTGCCGCTGGAGAGCATCAAATCGCCGTGGCCGATAAAAAACTTCCGTTCACATTTTCCAGCGCAGCATATTCCGCAGCCGTCTCCAGATTGTCCCAATCTTCGAGCTGGACCATCCGCAGGCACTGGTTGTCACCCCGGTCAAGATAATCGGGCATCTTGCCAAGCCCCCAGCGCCTTGCGCGCGAGGTCATGCGGTCGAAAGGCCAGCGCGCGGATCATCGGTTTCTTATTTTGTCATGGGTCAGCTATTCACTCGCGATTGCCGTCAGACCAGGCCAGTGGCGTTTCAGCCTCGCGACCGCTGACGGGGTTATCAAAGTGGAAGCCCATCGGCTTGATATCAGGATAGTGCGCGAAGGTTTCGCCGCGCAGCGGGGGGTCGGGGGCGAATTCGGCGATCACATCCGCACCCACGTCAAATCGCGAGTTGTTGGCGGGGTCGATGCCCATCCCGCCTCCGTCTTAATCGCCGAGCCAGACGTAATCGACGTCCATGCAGTGGATACGCCAGATGCCGTCTTCCTTGATCACCTGGTTTTCGTAGACGCCGCCGATCCAGCTGCCACCCGGCTCGGTGTCGGAATTGCACTGCAACAATCGGTTAAGCACGAATGCGCGAGTCCCATCTCCTAACACGGTGACATAGGGCTGCCTTTTCTGGTGGGTTGCCTGGAAGGCATCGTTCGGCCCGCCCTCGCCATAGCGCTGGATCAGGCTGGACAGCACCCGATCCTTGCCGATGAAGGTTCCGACATAGGATAGCTCTTTCCACCCATCGCGCGAGAAGACGGCGGCGGTGTCACGCCAGGCGAACTGGTCAATGTAGTAGCCATAGGCAGTGGAAACATCCGCTGCCCCGTCGAACGCCTCGGCCTGATCGAGTGCACTTTCTTCGCTTACGGTCACACCTTGCGCGCTGGAACCCAGCCGGAACAACGGCAGGTTCAATGCTGGCGATGTCAGCGAACCGCCATAGGCTGATTGCGGACAAGTCATCGCGTGCACTGCGGTTTTGACATCAGGCTCTCCTCCCGCGCGAACCGGCAGCGCGGCGGGAAGCGGATCGCTCCATCCCGTTTCGTAATTGGCGCGCATGAAGGGTGTGCGAGTGATAGCGGCGATGCGCCACAGCCCATCGTCGTTATCGCGCACGCGGAAGGTCTGAGTGCTGATCGACCATTGTCCGCTGCCGCCATGCTGCCCCTTCATGCCCAGCGCGATCGTCATGATCTCGATCTGGCCGTCGGACAGGAACGTAGTTTTCGGCATCAGCAGCGACCGATCGTTGAGCTCGCCCTGATCAAGCCCCGGAGCACCGAAGCAGAGCAGATAGCGTTGTGCGCCATCCGCCCCTACCCGACCCCTGACCGGCAACGTCGATCGTCGCGTCATCGGCCAGCAGGTCCATGATATCCTCGTACAAGCCGTGATCCAGATAATAGCCACAGGCATTCATCAGATTGAGCGCATGGCTTTGGTCGAGCAGCGTGCCAGCCTGCGCGGCCAATTGCCCGCCGGTCTTCGGTTCGGCCGTGCTTCTGCCGGTGAGGATCTTCCCAGCCTCGTCTGGCGTATAGTGATAGGGCGCGCGCTCAAGCGTCTCGGCATCGCGGAACCAGCCACCGGCGCGCGTCCCGGCGAAATGCGCATAGGGCCTGATGCGGGCAATCCTCCATATGCCCTGATCGGGGCGGTAGTCGATTACATGCGTAAGGCCCTGCCATTCGGCACTTGCACCGATGCGAACGGTCATCGCCACTTCATGCCCTCGCGCGGTAGCTGAGCAGTAGCTGACTGGCCATCCTAGCCCAGCGTGATGACAGGACTTAGGAAAATCCTCGCATTAAGGATACCCGGACCGAACATATCGCCGCCACGGCCATCGCACTGTGTTTCGCGCAGCTAGCCCTCGACTCCAGCGGGTCCGGTGATGACCCTATCCTCCCTCACCAACTTCACGTCGCGCGTCTGCAAGGAAGCCCTCGAAGGGAAAGCCCCGTGGAATGCCAGGTGCCCCTAGCTGGCCTGAAGGTTCTTGATCTCCCGGATCGAACGCAAGTCTTCCAACCGGGTGGGTTTACAGTGCCGCATCGCTTTCACAGGCCCAACGCAACGGGCCGAGCTTGTAGTAAAATGAGTGACGATCTGGGCGAACGCGCTGTTTTTGCATGATGGGGCAGTGATTACCGGTTCTTGGGTATCGCGACGCGTAGGTA
>JBASBA010000014.1:0-2365 GCA_049650885.1 Alteraurantiacibacter sp.
CGGAGACGTGGGTGAGTGGCTGAAACCAGTTCCCTGCTAAGGAACCATACCTCTATCGGGGTATCGAGGGTTCGAATCACTCCGTCTCCGCCACCTCGCCTTTCCCAGAAAGTCTGATATAGTCCCAAAAACCGCGGAATTGCGGGACTTTTGGCCATCTTACTGTCCCGACTCTTCCCAGAGGTTCTCGCTGGTTCCCACACCACTTGTGGGGCTGTGCGTGGGTCAGAAAGGATTTGGCAATGGGAAACTTGACCGCATCGGGGATCAAAAACCTGAAAAAGCCCGGCCGATATTCGGACGGTGAGGGTCTGATCCTGAAGTTTCGTGGATCTGGGAAGGGAAGCTGGATCCTTCGGGTTCAGAAGAAAGGCAAGCGACAGGACATCGGATTAGGCAAGCTGAGCGAAGTAAATCTCAGTCAAGCCCGGACAGCAGCGCGAAAGCTTCGCAAGGATTTTCATGCGGGTGTGGACGTTTTCGCCAGCCGGAAAGAAGGCGAATCTGAAACTCCGACATTTCGCGCAGCCGCATATATTGTGCATGAGGAGCACAAAGCAGCCTGGAAGAATGGCAAGCACCAAACACAATGGATAAGAACTCTGGAAACCTATGCCTTCCCCAAGCTGGGTGATCGATTGGTCTCCGATATCGCCGTTCCATTGATTCGGGACACGCTTGCTCCGATCTGGCTTACCAAACCGGAGACCGCTCGCCGCGTGCGGCAACGGATAGGTTCAGTGCTGGATTGGGCGTGCGCCAAGGGCTTCCGTGATTCTGAAGCTCCAATGCGCTCGGTCATGAGAGGGCTCCCGCGCCAGCAAAAGAAGCCCAAGCACCATGCAGCAATGCCCTACCCCGAGATTCCTCAGTTTCTGGTTTCTTTACGAAAACGATCTTCAGTCGGACGATTGGCGCTTGAATTTCTCATCCTGACAGCAGCACGATCAGGTGAAGTGCGTGGCGCAACGTGGAACGAGGTTGATCTTACAAAGAAGCTTTGGACGATCCCCGCAGAAAGAATGAAGGCCGGAAGCACTCATGTTGTGCCACTCTCAGGCGCGGCGATCGCTGTCCTCCAGCGCGCCAGGCAATTTCGATCTACCCGGAGTGATCTGATTTTTCCTGGGCAAGTCTCTCGAAGAGAAATGTCAGATATGACCTTGCTTAAAATTCTTCGCGACAAAGGTGAGGATTTCACAGTTCATGGTTTTCGTTCCTCATTCCGCGACTGGGCTGCGGAAAAGACCAACTATCCAGGTGAATTGGCAGAGGCCGCACTTGCCCATACGATCGCAAATCGGGTCGAAGCCGCATATCGGCGCACTGACTATATCGATAAGCGCCGCCCAATGATGGAGGACTGGGCCAAGTTTTGCGCCGGCAAGTGAACGTTCGTCAAGCAAGCCAGCGTGATTTCAACGACCTGCCTTGCATCGGCGCCAGTCCTCTCGCCCGATTCAATCAGGGTATCCGCGAGGCAGAGCATGTCCGAAATATGTAGCAGAATTTCGGACACGAGCCGGGAGGTCCATCGTAGCAAGAGGCGCCTTCTTGTTGGCAATGGACCATTAGCAGCCTTTCTGCTTTCCGGTACCGGAATTGACAAAGCTGACATTCCAACGGGCGATCGACTCGCGCCACAGTATCACCGTGTCGCCGCTTTGGAAGTCAGGCGCCAACATTCTTGCATGCTACGACGTGACACTGTGATTCACGACCTCTGCATCGATATCTACAAAGCATAGACTATTGCGAGCACATACCGATAGTGCTGCTATGGCCGATAAACCTCGCTCACGTTACGATGAACTCCACGATCGCTTTGACCCCATCAAGACAGGGAAGGCGGGCACTAGGTACGAGCGCCTTGCCGCGATGGTGTTGAAGTCGCTGCACTAACACGAAGTGGTCGTGCACGACATAAAGCTTCGAGGTGACTCGACCGTTCCGCATCAGATTGACGTCTCCATCCAGCGGGGTGCCAATGCCAAACGGATGATCATTGAATGCAAGGATTTCGATCTTCGCGATGGGAAAGTCGGCCTCGATATCGTCCGCTCATTCCGTTCGGTCTTAGAAGACACCGACGCCGATGAAGCTGTAATTTTGACCTGCGTCGGCTACACACGGGAAGCTCGGGCCTACGCAAAGGCAAAAGGCATTAAGCTCGCGGTATTAAGAACGTTCGAGGAGGCGGACAAGGCGGGGCGGCTTCAGAAAATTGTTCTCAACGTACACGTGCAAGGAGCGATCAGTCTTTCGATCGACAAGCTTGCAATGGATCAAGCCAACCACGACCGGTTTGTAGCCGAAATGGCAGCCGCAGGTTTGAAATCAGGAATTCACTCCGACAGTCCAGTTC
>JBASBA010000015.1:0-5658 GCA_049650885.1 Alteraurantiacibacter sp.
CTTCAAGGCGGGCGTCTTCAAGCTGATCCACGCGCGAATCGCTGGCGGTGTCTGTTCGAGCATCGTGCATAATGCGGTCATAGATAGAGACGCGCGTTTCAACCTCCAGCAAACAAAGGTTATGTCGTTCTCATATTTTATTCGGTGGCGGTATTTGCCTTCCCGATGCATCGGTTTGCGAAAGGTTCCCGGTTTAGTTGTTAATAAAAGCTACCTTTGCCGATTTAGCCAATGGTGCCATTTTGTTCCTTGGGCGACGAATCGAACGAAGGACGTTATATGCAGGTTATGGCTTTGGCGCTTGGTGGGTGCCTGACTGCAGAACCTGCATACGGAATTACCGAAGATACAGGTGGCCACATCACCTATATTCTGGGCGCGATGCGTGCATTGGCGGCGCGCGCGGATGTAACCGGCGCGGAGATCGTCACCCGCCAGTTCGATGAACCATCCCTTGGCCAGATATATGCAGAGCCGACGCAGCTTGTCGGGCCGAAGCTGACGATCACGCGCATCGATAGCGGAAACCGTGCCTATCTCTCCAAGGAACAACTGGCGGCGGACCGTCCGCACTTTATCGAAGCGCTGCTGGCCGATTTGCGGCAGCGTGACGTTCTGCCCGATCTCATCCATGCCCATTTTGCCGATGCCGCCGAGGTGGCGCGCGCCGTTCGGGACGAGTTTGGCATCCCGTTCATCTACACCGCCCATTCGCTGGCGCGGGACAAGGCGGCGGCAGGTCAGGGCGATGGCAAGGCAATGGAACGGCGTATTGCGCTAGAGCGCGATGCCATGATGGCGGCGGACTATATCGTCGGCTCGTCTCGCGACGAGTGCGAACGACAGATACCGGCGTATGGCGCGTTTCGTGCCGGTAAGATTCAGCGGATCAGGCCGGGTATCGATCAGACGCCCGCATCACGATCGGATCTGGAAAGGGCGCAGTCTCTGATCGCCCCGTTCCTGCGCAGGCCTGACAAGCCAGTCATCCTCGCCATTGCCCGTCCTGTCAGGAAGAAAAACCTGGTGGCTCTGGTACAGGCCTTTGCGCTCGATCCGGCGCTTCGGGAAACAGCCAATCTCGTCATTCTGCCGGGGTTGAGGCAATCCATCGAAACCGGAGAGGCCGAGCAGGTCGAGGTCATGCGGCAGATTGTCGATCTGATCGACAAACATGATCTGCATGGCCGCGTTGCCTATCCGCGCCATCATACGCAGGGCGAGGTTCGCGGACTTTACAGGTTGGCGCGCAATTGTGGCGGGGTGTTTGTAAACCCTGCGCTGACCGAACCGTTCGGGCTTACCATTCTTGAGGCTGCCGTTCATGGACTGCCGGTTGTCGCCACATGTCATGGCGGGCCGGTGGATATCATCGCAGAGCTGGAGCACGGGCTTCTGGTGGACCCGTTCGACGTTGAGAAAATCGGTGCCGCGATCAAGCGGGTGCTATCAAACAGGGCGCTTTGGCAAATGCTTTCCAGCAATGGTGCCGCGGGTATCACGCAGATGGACTGGCGCGATTATGCGTCCAGTTTCATGGCTGTGGCCAGGAAGATGGTGCCTGCAAAATCAGCGGAGGCGAACTCTGTAAAACCGCGTCAATTGCTGGTGTGCGACATCGACAATACCTTGACGGGATGCCGCAAGGCCGCGGCACGCCTCGTCCGATACCTTACCTCCAGACCGGATATGGCCTTTGGCATAGCGACCGGGCGATCATTGGTAGAGGCGCAAAGGATCTTGCGAGAGTGGGATTTGCCCGAGCCGAGCGTTCTGATCACATCGGTGGGGTCAGAGATTTACTGGCAGGACGGCAACAGGCTGCGCCGGGATCGTGCATTCGAACAGCGAATAGCGAAAGGTTGGCGACCCGACACGGTGAGTGACTGCCTTTCCGAAAATGACCTGCTGAGGCCGCAATTGGCAATCGACCAACGCCGCTCCAAGCGCAGCTACATCTGCTCTGACGATGGACTGGAACTTGCGCGCAACCGGCTTCGGGCGGCGGGTTTGAACTGCAAGACGGTGTTCAGTCACAGCAAACTGCTGGACGTGTTGCCGCAGCGTGCGGGAAAAGCGGACGCAGTGCGCCATGTGGCCCGCGCGATGGGATTGCCACCCGGCGCGGTAATCGTGGCAGGTGACAGCGGCAACGATCTGGAAATGCTGGAAAGCAGCGCTGCCTCGATTGTCGTGGCGAATGCAGAGCCGGCGGTCCTTGCACTTGGCGTACATCCCCACGTGTATGTTTCGCACATGCCGTTTGCCGGTGGTGTGCTGGAGGGGCTGAAGGCGATGCTGCGGTCGGATGAAAAACGTGCTGCGGGGGCTCGTCCCACGATGGAGCGTGCGGCATGACCCGTGCTGCCAACCCGGTCGGTTATTTCGTCCACCATCAGGGGCGCGGCCATGCGGAGCGGGCCGCGGCCATTGCCAACGCGATGACCGGCGATCGGGAGATCGTGCTGTTCTGCGCAAGGGAAGATATCTTCCCCGAACTGGCCGATCATGTGTCGATCATCAAAATCCCGTCCCTGTTCGAGCCTGATGCCGCCAACAGCCCCGCGTTGGATGCCTATTCCCTGCCAGATACCCTGCATTGCGCACCACTTGGCTGGCGCACGGTGACGCAGGCAATCGCTATCATCACGCAGTGGTTTGCCAAGCGCGAGCCTGGTCTTTTCATTACCGATGTGTCTGCCGAACTTGGGCAATTGGCGCGGATTGCGTCCGTCCCGCACATGTGCGTTTTGCAGCATGGTGATCGTGATGACGCCGGACACATGGCCGCCTATCGCGGTGCAGTCGCGCTGCTTGCGCCATATGCAAAAGCGTTGGAGCAGGGGGATCGTCTGTCATGGATGCGCGAACGCACGATTTACGCGCCCGGTATCGGGGTGGATGTTAGCAAGATTTTGGATCGCACGATTGCGCGCAAGCGGCTGGGCCTGGGCGATGATGTGGAGCTGGTCGTGGTGGTTGGCGGCGGCGGCGGGACCGGATTGCCATCAGCGCCGCTGACGCTGGGTGCGCGTGCAGAACCCGATAGCCAATGGGTAACATTGGGTACGATGCAGACCGAATGGCACGAAACGCCGCCGGAAAATTTGCGACATCTGGGCTGGGTCGACAATCCGGAGGACTGGATTTCAGCAGCCGACCGCGTGGTTTCCAGCTGTGGCAACACCACTGTTCACATGATCGCGGCGGCGGGCAAGCCGTGGATCGTAGTGCCCGAATGGCGCTATTTCGCAGAGCAGATGCGCAAGGCGGAGGCGCTGGATAATGCAGGTGTTGCCGCCTTTGCACGGACATGGCCCGCCAGTGCAGCAGACTGGCGGCATCTTTGGGAGGCGGCCCGCGCCCTGGATGCAGACACGCAGCGCGCAATATTGCAGGGCAATGTCGCGACCGAAACGGCGGCCTTGATCGAACAATTGCTGGCGCGGCTATGGACGCCGAAAATCACAGCCATTCCCCAGAAAGCCGCCTTGGTATGAGCATTTCCATCTGCACGCTTGCCCATGGACGCGACGGGCATCTGCGCAACCTTGTGCGCGGTCTGGATGCGAGCAACAGCAGGCCTGACGAGCTTGTCATCGCGGTGATGCAGGATAGGCTTTACGATTTGCCCCGCGCCGGCTTTCCCGTTCGGCAGATCATGCTGGGAAGCAGCGGCATCCCGCTTGCCGCTGCACGCAACCGTGCGGCTGGTGTGGCGAATGGCGAAACTCTCGTCTTTCTCGATGTCGATTGCATTCCCCATCCCCGCCTGATCGACGATTACCGCGCGGCGTGCAGCGCAGGCCCAGGCATCTTGATGGGCGAGGTGGCTTACCTGCCCTCCGCAACGGACACAGCCTCGCTGGATTTCGCGATGTTCGACCGGCTTGGTTGCAAGCATAGCGAGCGGGCCGGACCGCCTGAAACCGCTATTGGTCGGTGCGGGGACTATCGCCAGTTCTGGTCCTTGAACTTCGCCATGTCAGCCGCAGATTTTGCTGCCATTGGCGGTTTTGACGAGGGGTTCACCGGATATGGCGGAGAAGATACCGACTTTGCGCGCAAGGCGACTACCAGCGGATTGAACCTGTGGTGGGCGCGCGGGGCAAGGGCGTATCATCAATATCATCCCCACCACATGCCTCCTGTCCATCACATCGACAGCGTTATTGCCAATGCACATCACTTTCTGGACAAATGGGGAGAGCCCACGATGCAGCATTGGCTAAGAGCTTTCGTGCTGATGGGCCTTGCCGAAAAACGCGGCGGACGCTGGGTAAAACTGCGCGAAGTTGACGAGAACGATCTCGCCATCACGCGCCAGCAGTCGCATCAGCCTTACGCCAGCAGCAGCCTCGTGCTGGAGGCGCTGGAGGCCGAGCGGTCGCAACATGCCATGGCCTGAGCCTTGCTTGCAGCAGCATAGCATCGCTCATATCCGGCAATCATCCGCTGAACGGAAAAGCGGCTTTGCGCCCTTGCGCGGCAGACCCTGGCATCCGGCAAATCTGCCTGTTGCATCGCACTTGCAAGCAACGCGATATCGGCGGGCGGTACGATGATGCCGCATTCGCCCACCACCTCCCGAAGTGCGCCGCGATCAAACGCGAGTACCGGCACGCCACAAGACAATGCCTCTGCCGCGACAAGTCCGAAAGGCTCGTCCCACAAGGGTGTAACCACCACTGCGCGCGCAGCGGCGACGCATTGGCGCAGGGCGGCGCCAGCAAGGTGGCCAAGATAGCGGATCCGATCCGTTAGATACGGTGCCACCTCGGCATCGAAATATTGCCGGTCTTCCATAGTGCCGATGATATCGAGAGGGCGACCGGCAATCGCTGCCGCCCTGACGGCAGAGGCCAGCCCCTTGTTCGCCGTGATCCTGCCATACCATAACATCCGGTCATGCCGGAATGTGGCTGGCTGCCAGATATCCAGATCAATCCCGTTATGAACGACATTGAGGTTGGACGGATTGCCATTGGACCACAGGGTTTTCTGATGGTCCGAGGTTACGGTGATTTGCTGACTATCGTTGTTCAACGCCGCGTTCACCTTGTCCCGCATCGCGCCAAACGGGGGAACGTGCTGTGATGTCACCATTGCGATGCCATCACGCAACGCCCAGTCGATCAGATCCGGATACAGCGAATTGTTATGGACCGCATCGTAACCCCCGCTGACGATGCCGTCCCAGGCCTGGCGAAACGCGGCTGCCTGATAGGCCTGCAAGGCGTGGGTTCCGGCAAACCGTTCGCGCGGATAGATACTCTCGTAGGGTTGATCGCACATCACCTGCAGGTTCGGCAAATCGGAACCGCCAGCAGCAAATGATGTCACGTGATGCCCGGCAGCCTGCAACCCGTGCGCAAGCCCGTGGAAATGCGATTCCATTCCCCCCATGAACGGCGGGGCGATCGGGTGCCGGATATGTGCGACAAGGGCGATATACACGTTGCATTTCCTCAGCGGGAAGACTCTGGATGAATACGCCTATCCGCAGGAGATCCGCACCTGTTAATTACCCGAACTGATTTAAGTTAAGTCCGCAGCCCACGCCATTAGGTCCACGTTGATTTTGGCGCGCGATTTCCCCAAGTCGTTTCGCGGCATAAGTGGAGGAATATTCAAATGAGCGAGACGTCGCAATATGCC
>JBASBA010000016.1:0-6671 GCA_049650885.1 Alteraurantiacibacter sp.
ATGAAGAAGCAGCGATTGCTGAACATATGGAACGGCTGGACGTCAATCAGCGAATTTTCCCCACCCTGCCGCTGAAACCCGAAGAGCAGATCGCTGCCGAAGAGGAGGCTGAGCGACTGGCCGCCGAACAGGCAGTCGCTCTCGACGAAGATGGCAAACAGAACGCAGAGCCTGCGGCTGGTATCGACATTTCCGACAAAGACGCCCCTTCTAGCGAAAGCACCAAAAGTCATGCGCCGGAGATCGATCTGGCGCAAAATCCCGCAGACGAACACACAGACGCCATTTCCTTTGGCCAGTATCTCGATGATGCCGATTTGCCGTCGATAATTGCGGAAGAGAATGTGTCGCAAACCGCCAGTGCGCTGCCCGTCAATCCTCTTCCGGAGCCTGAGGCCGAAATGGTCAGCCCACCTCCTCCGATGGACCAGCCCAGGCAAGATCTACCTTTCGAAGAAGATACCGAGCAAGCGCCGGAACCGATCGCATCGGCGCAGGACGTTTTTGGCGCGCAGCCCTTCCTCGAATTCCCTGCACATCACCTCGTCTGGACGCCTGTGAGTGAAACCACGCAGGAAATCGAGGCGGCTTCGGACCAGTCGGAAACAGAACCTTATGACGCCCCCTACGACGCCGAACCTGAAGAAACTTTCGAAGAAACATCGACACGGTTCGAATGGGCTTATGAGGACGACAAACCGGAGGAAGACAGCGCGGAAGGTCTCGACGCCACCGCGCCGCATGAGGTCGTAGAGGAAGATGCCGATCCGGTGCATGACGGCAGCTATACCGAAGTCGAGGACGAGCAAGTCGATGGCTATGCCTTCATGTACGCCCAAAACCCCCGCGGACGCACAATCCATGCATTGGCAGGCGGCGAAAGCAATTCGCTTCGTGCCAAGCTCATCAAGGAGCGAGCAGAAGCGCAGCGCGATGCCGAAGTTGAAAGTACGCCAACGATGTGGGGTCGTTTCAGTGCCTGGCTACGCGGCCTTCTTGGCTAGGTAATCCGGTAAAAATCGGCCACGCGGTCCAATGCCAGCTTCAGCACCAGCTTGCCACTGCGTGCAGGCCAGGCCAGCGCCTTTTCCGCGACCGGCAAAGTTTCGCCCGCGCATACCACCCGCCACAAAATGTCTTCCAACCCGCGCCCCGCCTGTTTCAACGCACCGTTGAAGCGTGTGTGCGCCGAAATCTGTCGTTCACTCTGTGTCAGCCCTTGCTCCCCTGACCCCCGAACGCGAACCACATCCCACCGCATGGTGACGTTGGCACCAAGCTGCGCCCGTTCATAATCGGCGCGCAAACGCTCGCCCGCATCGAACAGGCGATCGTCCAGATGTCCGTGAGCATGCAGCCAGCCCAGCGGGCTTTCCGCAAGGTTGACCGTTACGCTCCTGCGCTTGGGAGCAGCACCGCCCCGACGGCGCGGCCCTTCTTCGGTCAGTTCGCGTTCCACCAGCTTACGATTGTCCATGCGCTTTTCCCTTCTTCGCGTGACGCGCCACTTGCAATATCGAATCAGGTGTAGGAAAGGGAAAATTGAAACCAGATCGGTTATTTTTGGAGCCACTCGATGATCAATCGCATTCGCGACATCCGAAAGCAGAAGAACATGACGCTGGCAGAAGTCGCCGCCGCTTGCACGCCCAGCACCACCGCGCAAACCATCGGGCGGCTGGAAACAGGCATGCGCAACCTGTCGCTTGCGTGGATGAACCGTATTGGCGCGGCGTTGGGAGTGGGTCCGGAAACTCTGGTAAAAGGCGAGGCGCAGGAGCAACCGCAGATCATCGCCCGTCTTACCGAAGCAGGCGCCGATGGTCTTTCCACCACGCGCGACGCTATCCTGCCAACGGAACTTGCGGAAGGCGGCGCGCTTGTCTGCCTGTCGATAGAGACGAGCCAGGGGGAGTATCGAACCGGCGATCAACTATGGATGCGTCAGGTTCCACCCGACAATGCCTCTAATCTCATGAACCGAGACGTGCTTGCTCCGCGATCGGGTGGCAGGTTTGCATTTGGACGCCTGATAGATCGGCAAGGTAGCATGGTTGGATTGCTGCCCCCCGGAATTGGCCAACGCCAGATCGTGATCGACAACCCCGGCTGGTTGGCCGTCGCCGAAATGCTTGTGCGCAAGCTTTAGCCGGGTCGCACATTCATGCCCCGTGTCCTTTCCATCTCCACGCTTTACCCCAATGCGCATCTTCCACGTTTTGGCACCTTCGTCGCCCGGCAGATGGAGGCACTGGCCGCAAGGGATGATTGGGACGTTACCGTCATCAATCCTATTGGCGTGCCGCCGGTAGTGTTCGGCCGTTACAAAGCGTTAGCGGCTGCCGCGTTTTCAGGAGAGGAAGGCGGTGTCCATGTGCATCGCCCGCGCTTCACACTTTTGCCAACGCTTGGTGGCCCATTCAATCCGGCGATGATCGTTCGCGCCGTGTTGCCGATGGCAAGATGGCTGCATGATGCGAAGCCTTTCGATCTGGTGGACGCGCAATTTTTCTATCCGGACGGGCCTGCTGCGGCGCGCGTTGCAGGTGACCTTGGCCTGCCGCTCTGCATCAAGGCGCGAGGCGCGGATATTCAGCATTGGGGACTAAAACCCTATGCGCTGCAAAAAATGCGTATGGCCGCAGAGCAGGCGGCGGGCCTGCTGGCAGTCAGCGCTGCAATGCGTCAGGACATGGCCGAACTTGGTTTACCTGAAGAAAAGGTAACGGTGCATTATACCGGGTTGGACCGGCGGATGTTCCTGGTGTGCGACCGCGAGGTACAACGTCGCGATTTGGCTGCACAGTTCGGTATTCACCTTTCCCCTCACGAACGGCTTATCGCCTGTGTAGGCGCGCTGATTCCCCGCAAGGGCCAGGAACTGGTCATCGCTGCACTGGCTCAATTGCCCGACGTACGGCTCGCGCTGGTGGGCGCTGGGCCGGATGAGGGCAAACTACGATTATTGGCCAGAGAGGTCGGGCACGATGTAGAGGCCCGCGTGCACTTCCTCGGCAGCCTTGATCACGAGGCGCTGGCGCAAATTATTGGCGCTGCAGACGTGATGGCATTGCCATCTTCGAGCGAAGGACTGGCCAATGCGTGGGTGGAGGCGCTTGCCTGTGGAACGCCGTTGGTAATTACCGATGCGGGCGGCGCAAGCGAGCTTGTGCACACCCCAGAAGCCGGGCGGATCGTCCCGCGCAGTGTGAACGCGATTGCCGCAGGCGTTCGCGATGTGCTGCAGGCGGACTATCCGTCTGCCGACGTAGCCCGAACGGTGGAGCGGTTCAGCTGGGAAGCCAACGCCGACGCGCTGGCTTCCTATTACAATCAGCTTATTGCCTAGATTTCGCCCCGCGCCTTTCTGTCCTGCTTTTCCGCTACGGTCTCTTCCGGAACGAAGCTGTCACTGGTGACGCCAAGCCAGATAAGGATCGGCGCGGCCATGTAGACCGAGGAATAGGTGCCGACGAACACGCCCAGGACGATTGCTGCAACCATGCCAAACAAGCTGGCCGGTCCGAACAGCAGCAGCGGCAGCAGGGCAATCAGCAAGGTAAGGCTGGTCATCACGGTTCGTGCTAATGTCTCGTTCACGGACAGGTCCAGCAGTTCGGGCAGCGGCATCTTGCGATACTTCTTCAGGTTCTCTCGAATACGGTCGTAAACCACGATGGTGTCGTTGAGCGAATAACCGATAATGGCGAGGATCGCGGCGATGATCTGAAGGCTGAATTCCATCTGGAACAGCGCAAACATGCCCAACGTCAGCGATACGTCATGGAACAGCGCAAACAGCGCGCCCACACCAAACTGCCATTCGAAACGAATCCAGATGTAGGCAGCAATCGCCAGCATCGCGAACACCAGGGCATATACCGATTTTTCGCGGAATTCGCCAGAAACCTTGCCCGATACCGTGTTGTTTGAATCAACGCGGAAGTCCTCGTGCTCTGCCGTGACCGTGTTGATGATCTGCGTAGCAATACGGCTGGCCGCAGCGGGATCGCCTTCTGCGCTTTCCGGCAGGCGTACCCGGATCGAAACCTGATTGACCTCGCCAAAGCGTTGAATGACAGGTTCACCCAGGCCCAGGGTGCTCAGCGTATCGCGCAATTCACCTACCGGCGCTTCCGCTTCCTGCGTGAAGGTGCCGGTAATTTCCTGGCCGCCAGCGAAGTCGACGCCGTAATTCAGGCCCTTGGTCAGCACCAGCGCCCAGCTTGCCGCGATCAGCAGAATGCTGACGACATAGAATGGCACGCGCCATTTCAGGAACCTGATGTTGGTGTTTTCGGGAACGAGTTTGAGCAATTTCATGGTTTTCCCCTCCCCTTACACGGTGATCTCGGTGGGGCGCTTGTTGCGCAGCCAACCGGCAACCCACATGCGGGTAAGTACCACCGCGGTGAAAACCGAGGTAAACAGGCCGATGATCAGCACGACGGCGAAGCCGCGTACCGGGCCGCTTCCGAACAGAAACAGCAACACACCGGCGATGAAGTTGGTGATATTCGCATCATAAATGGCGCGACTGGCTTCCTTGTAACCGGTTTCCACGGCTGCGACCACGCGTCTTCCGCGCCGTCGCTCCTCACGGATGCGTTCGTTGATCAGCACGTTGGCATCAACTGCCGCACCCACAGTCAGCACGAAACCGGCGATGCCGGGCAGCGTGAGAGTGGTGTTCATGAAAGCCATGACGCCCAGAACCATCAGCACGTTAAATGCGAGCGCGATTGTCGCATACACGCCGAAGCGGCCGTAGGAAGCGATCATCAGGAACACCACCAACAGCGAACCGACGCCCATCGCAAGCGCGCCCGCAATAATCGAATCGCGACCAAGATCAGGACCGACGGTGCGCTCTTCGATAATGGTCAGGTCCACCGGTAAAGCGCCGGAACGCAGCGAAATCGCCAGCGCATTGGCAGTCTCGGTTGTGAAGCCGCCCGAGATTTGTGCGCTGCCTGACAGGATCGGTTCGTTGAAATTGGGAGCGGAGATAACCTCGTCATCGAGGATGATGGCAAACCGGCGCCCTACGTTCTCGGTAGAAAGCTGGGCGAAGCGCGCCCCGCCCTGCGCATCGAAAGTGATGGAGACGACAGGCTCATTAGTCTGCGAATCGAAACTTTGCTGCGCGCCTGTAAGGCTGTCACCACGAATACCGCCCAGACGGCGCACGGCCTCGAACTGCCCGGCGAAAGAACTGTCCGCAGCGTATGGCACAAGCTCGCTACCAGGATTGACCACGCCTTGCGCGACATCGCTGGGCAGCGCGTTCGCATCGACCAGTTTGAATTCGAGTCGCGCAGTCTGGCCAAGCAATTCCTTCAATTGCTGCGGATCATCAAGGCCGGGCACCTGCACCACGATGCGGGTGTCGCCCTGGCGGATGATCGTCGGCTCGCGCGTGCCAAGATCATCGATCCGGCGGCGCACGACATCTGTTGCCGAATCCATCGCATCCGTAACAGCCTGTTCCAGGCCCTGTTCGGTTTGCGTCAGGACCATGCGATTGCCGTCCATGACCGCCATGTTCCATTCGCGGACGAGGCCCTGGCCGTTGAAAAGCGGCGTCAGCACTTCGCGGGCGCGATCAATCTCGCTCGCGTCTTCGAGCATGAAGGACAAGCGATTGTTGGCGGTCGATACATCGCCGATGCGAATGCGCGGCTCGGCGTCGCTCAATTCCTGTCGAACCGCCTCTTCCATCGTCTCCAACCGCTGGCCGGCCACCTGCGAAGGATCGGCCTCCAGCAGGATGTGGCTGCCACCGGCAAGATCGAGGCCGAGGTTTATCTGAGGGCTGTCAGCCCAGTCAGGCAGATCGACGCCTGAAAGCGATGCGATGGAAGGGATCGCCAACAGGGCCAGCACCAGGGTGATGGCCCAAAGCGAAATTCGCTTCCAGAGAGGAAAATCGAGCATTGTCAGCTATCCGCCAATCAAATCAATCGTTGGCAGGCTTGGCGCCGCCCGGCTTCAGGATATCGCCGATGGTGCTTTTCACCACCTTGACCCGCGTGCCCTGCGCAATTTCGACCTCGGCGTAGGTGTCGTCCACCTTCATCACCTTGCCGACCAGACCGCCTGCGGTTACGACCTGGTCGTTCTTCTTCAGGGCTTCCACCTTCTGCTGATGCTCTTTCGCGCGCTTCATCTGCGGGCGGAACAGCAGAAACCAGAAGATCACGATCATTCCCACGATGGGCAAAAACTGCAGCCATCCCGGAGGAGCATCACCGGCGGCTGCGGCAGAAAGAATATCAAGCATCAATCGAGGTCCATCCCGAACATTGGAAACTGTAGAGTGGTGAGGCCGAAGAAAGGTTCAAGTGTTACCCCGCCGCAGCACATTGCGCAGCGCGCCTAGCAGCATTGGCAAATTGAGGCAATCGAGGTGGTTGCCAGACCGCAATTGCCCAACTATAGGGCCGCTCTCCACTGGGTTCGGGAAGTAGCGCAGCCTGGTAGCGCATCACACTGGGGGTGTGGGGGTCGCAGGTTCGAATCCTGTCTTCCCGACCAGTGGACACAAAAAGGGCCGGCAGCGTCGCAAGACACTGCCGGCCCTTTTTGTTCAGGCGAGCCCGCAAGATGTGGCCGTTATTCCAGTTCCAGAATTACGGCATCCACCATCAGTGTTTCACCCTCATCGAAAT
>JBASBA010000017.1:0-4258 GCA_049650885.1 Alteraurantiacibacter sp.
CGCCTGGACCCCGGCGCGCTCGACGCCCGCCACGAACTCCTGCGCCACGTCGTCGCCGAGAGCGGCCGCCGCAACAGCTCGCGCGTCGGAGCGCAGGAGCGGAGCGAGAGTGAGGGGGCGAACGGAGCCGTAGTGTTGCTCCAGCGCGGTTTCGAGAGTGTGCGGCCGGTCGGCGTCGCGGCAGGCGATCCGAATGGCGAGACACGCTTCGGGGTCCGTCTCCCGGAGGACGCGGGCGAGAACGGCCCCGAGGGGGGCGAGGTCGGCCCGCCCCTCGTCGAAGGCGTCGAGGAAGAGTGTCCCCCTCCCCTGCCACTGGCGGGCAAGGTCGCTCGGGATCAAACGGTCCAGGTCGGCCGCCGCCGTGACCTCGGCGAGGTCCACGAAGCGCTTCGGCTCGGCGGCAGCGGCGTGCATCCGACGGAGCTCCGTCGACTTGCCGATGCCTGGAGGTCCTAAGAGGATGAGGCAAGGGGACTCAGCGGCCTCTGCTGAGGCGACATGGTGTTCGGCCCGAGGCCTGAAGAGCGAAAGCGGGTCGTCCTCGCGTCGCCTGAAAGCGAGATACGCGCCGTCGAGGTGTGGAAGCGCACCCGGCGGCGTCCAGTAGCGGTCGACGAGTCGTTCGGTAGTGGGCACGCTGTCGAAGGTATCGGCCAGACGGGCACAAAACCCCGCAGTAGCAAGATCGGCCTCGCCGTCGACCTCAAGGCTGGCCCCGCTGGGTCCTCCTCACAAACGAGGGGATACTGTTGGCGAATCTCAATTCCGAAGGCGGCTCATGCACTGCGGCGAGGCAGGCCCGCGAATGCGGCTGAGCCTGGCGGCTCCCGACCGCGCCCGAACTGGATCGGCTCACAACGGCGAACGGGAAGGCGGCCAAACCTTCCGTTCTCAATTTCGCCAACAGTGTCCGAGGGTTTGTGAGAAACCATCGACATCATCCGCGGCGGCGAATCTGATTAAGGGCCGGCCACGATAGTGGAATCCTGACCTGGCATGGCGGACGCCCAATTGCCGCTACGCCACGAGCATGGGGACTCGCCGTTAGAGGTGTCGGCCCTGGGCCTTCGATCGCCCCTGGGAGTGACCTGCTCTGGGACTACGACAGAGCCGTGTATGGTCCGTACGTGTCCCGGCGAGCAGAGAAGGCATCGGATGTCCCTTCGAGCACGTCCAGCGAGCGCCGGTTGAACTTTGGGTGCTCGAGCGACCCGCTCTCGTAGTCGATCCGGTTGCCGTCGTCGATGTCCCGACTCGCGTGGACCACCTGCTCTGCGTCGCAGACGACGGCGAGGTTCGGGTTGTGCGTGACGATGATGAGTTGGCGGCGGTCCTTGGCCGACCGGAAGACCGGGACGAGGTTCTCGTAGATCGACTGATTGTTGAGGTTGCCCTCGGGCTGGTCGATGATGAGCGGCGTGTTGCTCCGATCCACAACGAGGTAGAACACGAGGAGCAGAATTCCCCTCTGCCCCGGTGATAGCCGTCGAAGCGGGCTGCCTCCGAGGGTGAGCGCGTACTCCGGGCGCAGGTACTCGAACCCGAAGAGGAAGTCGTACACCCGCTCCACCGTGGCGCCTTTCTTTAGAAGCCGCTCGATTTCGACGCTCTCAGGCGGGTCCGCCTTGTAGTCCCGGTGGAGCCGGGCAAGGACAGCCTCGGCGAACGCGACGGCGTCGTCCGGCCTGTCGAAGTTGAACGAGCATGCGAGGTCCCTCAGGCGCGCTCGTCCAGCCTCACGGGGCCTGAACGTGCCTGAGTCTTGCCGGATCATCGCGAACAGCAGGTCTTCTACGTCGCGCTCGACGACCTGGATGTCGATGCCGAGCGGGTACTGGTCCCGTGTGAGCGGTTCGGAGCGGACGTGGGCGAGGACCGGCCCGGTGAGCTCCTTGTACACTGCCGCGTGCTCCACGATCTTGCTGTGGATCATGCGGGCGGTCAGCTTGCGCTCGCCGCGGAGTTCGTCGATCTGACCTGGAATATCCTCCTGGAGATGCTTCAAACGGTGCCTGAGTCCCAGCAGGGACTCGGGATCGGACACGTCCCCGTTGAGCGCGGCGAGCTTTTCGGCCCGTTCCTCAACGAGGTCGCGGTAGTCCTGGTACGCTCGGCTGGCCGTCTGCAACTGCTGCTGGGCAGCGGCCCGCTCCGCCTGCATTGTGACCAGCCTGGCCGCCACGCTTTCGTCTCGACTCGAGTCGAGGTGGAAAGTAATCTCTTCGATCTCCGACTCGACGGCCTCGCCCTTCGCACGGAGCGGCTCGGTATCCGACGCAATGGAGATGAGGGGGGCGTCCTCGAGGACGATCTGCTGCTGCCGGAGCTGGTCCGTAATCCGGGCCGCGTCCGCCTGCGCCTCGCGGACGACGCGGTCGATGGCGCTCTCGGCGTCCCGGACCGCTTGCTGCTGTTGTTTCAGGACGGCCAGCCGACCGCGGAGCTCCTTGATCTCCGCCTCCAGATTGGACTCTTGGTCGCGGAGCGCTGCGACCTTGTGGTTGGCCGCTTCCGCCTCGGGCGGCGGCGACACCGGGTCTGGCTCCGCGTCCTTGTGGGCCGCGATCTCCCGGACCTTCTGCTCGATCAGGCCCCCGACGCGGGCGATCTCCTGGGGACCGCACGCCCGCTCCAGCTTCGCGATCGTCCTGTTCATTGTGGACAACTCGCCCCTGTAATGGACGATGGAAGCGGACGGCTCGCGCGTCCGTGCCTCCACCAGACTGTCGAAGTCGGGACGCCCAAGGCGATCCGCGATGGGGACATGCGAGAAGATGGCCTTCTTGATCTCCCCGTAGAAGAGCCCCCCCTCGTGGACGGCCGTCTCGTTCGTGACCTCCTCGAAGAACCGCTGGGGGACGTACCGGACCCTCTCGGCGGCCGCCGGATCGACCTTCTCGTCGAGCGAGCGCTCGGAGACGGACCCGTCGGCCCACGTCAGCCGGGCGACGAAGGCCCCCGCTTTGTTCTCTGCGTCACAGAACTTGTCGCCGTTGAGGAAGCTGAACTCGGCGACTTGGGCGTTCCCGCAGAGCGCGAGCACGTCGGTCAGCGCGCTCTTGCCGTTCCCCTGGTTCCCGATGATGGCGACAAGGTCCGGGCTCAGCGGGAGGTTGAGGTCGAACCACCGCTCGGTCAAGCCCGCGTCATCCTTCTTCCGCACCTCGATCCGACGGATGAACTTGGTCGGGTTCGCCAGCACGATCGCCCGCTTGGGCGGGTTCTCGCCGACGAACACACGCTCGTCGAACTGGTGGAGGGACCGGCGGAGCCCCTCGAACGTGAGGTCCGCCTTCGCCCATGTCGCCGTCTGTCCAAGCCGGTTCGGCTGGTCTGAATCGGGCCAATAGTGGGCGTCGCTCGCGTCGATGAGCCGGTCGTTGACGCCGTCCGCGCGCAGCCGGTCGCGCTGCTCGGCATACTTCTCGAGGGAAGGCGTGGCCGTGAGGACGAAGTCCACACGCTCGATCACGTCGCGCTTTACGGCCGCGCCTGCCCCCTCCCACCGCAGGGCTCCGTACTCGGACAACCCGATGGCCGTGAGCGTTTGCCCCTCGAAGATGGACTGGCTCAGGGCCTCTCGCACGACGCCCGCGCTCACCGACGCTGAGATGAACCCGGCTTTGAGGTCCGACACCTCGGGACCCCTTTTTTCCTCGGGAACGGCAGCCTTGAACGCTTGGCCGAGCGAGATCAGACCATCCCGGTGGCCGACGTCACCGCGCCACGGCGGCCGGCCCGCCCTCAGCTGGATCTCCGCCGAGAGCTTCCGGAGAAAGAATGATTCGATCTGGTCGGGCGTCAGGTCGTCCGAGAACACGACGTGGAAGTTGACCCGTCTCGTATCGCTTTGACCAGCGAGCAAGTCGAGCCTGAGCTCAACCACCGGGAGGATCAGATCCAGGTTCTGGAGGCGGCCCGAGTCTTTCGCCCCTCGAACACGGCGGTAGCCGTCGATCAGGCAGTAGTCGTTGATACCGACGGCCCGGATCTCCTTCGGGAGAGCTTCTAGCTCGTCGATGTACCGCTCCCAGACCTCGTCTTGGTGGGCGTCCCCGTAGTGCTGCTCAACGGAGGCTGGGGTGTGGATGTGGAGGTCCCACTTGTGCCACTCGGCCCCCCTGGGACCGCCGGAGTAAAGCGTAGCTGAGTTGAATGTGCTCTTGGTCAGATGAGAGGGTCGCCAAGGTAAGGGTCTCAAGTAGATCCTCGCTGCCCTATAAACGCCCCCTCCGGTTAGGGGCGAAGTGGGCTG
>JBASBA010000018.1:0-7132 GCA_049650885.1 Alteraurantiacibacter sp.
GTGCAAAGCGGTGACAGCGCGCGTGCCGGTGCAAAATGACAAGAGCAAGGCTGCTCGCAGGATATTGATCGTGGAAGACCATCCGATCAACCAGGAGCTGATCTGCGCGCTGGTGGGCAACCTTGGCATTGCCTTTGATCTGGCAGTGGACGGTGTCGAGGCCGTCGAAATGGTAGAGAAGGCGGCGGCTGAAAGCAGATACGAACTGGTGCTGATGGATATTCAGATGCCGCGCCGCGATGGTTTTGCCGCAACCCGCGAAATCCGCAATGCGGGCCATCTGCCAGAGGATCTGCCCATCGTCGCGCTCACCGCAAATGCCTTTGGCGATGATATTGAAAAATGTCTTGAAGCCGGGATGCAGGATCACCTTGCAAAGCCGATCAATGCCTCAAAACTGCAAAAATGCCTGGCCCAATGGCTGCCGACTGAACTTGCGCCAGCAAAGCCCAAGGCCATTAGCGCCGTCGAGAAGATGCGCCCGAAGTTTGAACTGCTGAAAGAACAGGTCAACGCCGCGGCCAGGGACTGGCTGGAAGCAACGGAAGATGGCGAGGATGGCAATATCGAACAATTGCGCATGCAACTGCACCAGATCGCCGGGGTTGCCGCGCTTTTCGGCGACAGGGAAATCGGAACACTGGCCATGCAGAGCGAGCGTTATTTCTCGGTCGGCAGAACCAGCCCCGCACAGCAATCCACCGATGATGATATCGGCACGATGCTGCGCGAACTGATACGGCTTACCGAATTCCGCCCGTCGCCCGAAGACGGAGCGGCCTAGTCGGGCTTTTTCTTGTAATGCGGCTTGGGCTTGCCGCCGTTGAACGGCTTGCCCGGTTTTGCGCCAGCGGGCTTGCTGCCTGCGGGCTTCGGTCCATCCTTGCGCTTCTTGGATTTGTCGAACTTCTTGCCATTGGGCTTCGGCTTGACGCGGAAGCCACCGGCATTGTCCGACCTTGGTCCACGCTTGCGATTGCTGCGGGCCTCTTCGCGTGGGCCGCTGTCGGACTGCGTGATGGTGACGGGTTCATCATCGTCATCAGCCCCGGCGGTGCGCGCAGCGGCCTCGGCGAATTTGTCTGAAATCGTGCGCGGGATCTGAAAGAAAGTCTCGTCAGGCCCGATGCGGATAGCACCGATCTCGTTGCGAGTGATATGACCGCGGCGGCACAGCAAGGGCAGGATCCAGCGCGGATCGGCGTTCTTGCGACGCCCGATATCCATGCGGAACCACACCGTATCCTCAAAACCTGGACGATGCCTTTCCTTCTGCGCAGCCTTGCGCGCCTCTGGCGTGTTGGCAATCAGGTCTTCCGGCTCCGGCATCTTGGAGCGATGCGCGTGGACGAGCATGGCGGCGATCTCGGCAGGGGTCTTTTCCTTAAGCAGGCGTTCTGCCAGATCGCGGTCTGCGTCCTCAACCTCGACAGGCTGCAGCAGTGTTTCCAGCAGCCGCTCACGATCCTTCGCCTTGATTGCTTCGCGATCGGGCGCGTCCATCCAGTCAGCAGTGATCTTTGCGCTGCGCAGCATGGATTCCACGCGCTTGCGGCGGGAGAAGGGCACGATCAGCACGGCTGTACCCTTGCGGCCAGCGCGGCCTGTGCGGCCGGAACGGTGCTGCAGCGCCTCTGCATCACGCGGAATTTCCACATGCACCACGAGGCTGAGCGAGGGAAGATCGATGCCGCGCGCGGCAACATCGGTGGCAACACACACGCGCGCCCGCTTGTCTCGCAGCGCCTGCAGGGCCTGGTTACGTTCTGACTGTGAATGTTCGCCGGATAGGGCAACGACGGCAAAGCCGCGTTCCTGCAAGGTGGAATGAAGGTGGCGCACCTTCTCGCGCGTGGCGCAGAACAGGATCGCTGTTTCCGCTTCATGAAAGCGCAGCAGGTTCACAACGGCGTTTTCGATTTCCGGCGGCGATACTGTTACGGCCTGGTATGCAATGTCGCCGTGGCCGCGTCCTTCGCTGATCGTGGCAATGCGCAGGGCATCGCGCTGATAGCGGCGGGCAAGCGCCTCGATCGGCTTTGGCATGGTGGCGGAGAAGAGGAGGGTGCGGCGCCCCTCCGGCGTAGCATCCAGGATCTCCTCAAGCTCTTCGCGAAAGCCCATGTCGAGCATCTCGTCAGCTTCATCCAGCACGACAGCGGCAAGCGATGAAAGGTCCAGCGCGCCGCGTTCCAGATGGTCACGCAGGCGGCCCGGCGTGCCCACCACGATTGTAGCGCCCGATCGCAGCGATTTGCGCTCTGCCGAAGGGTTCATCCCGCCGACACAGGTGGCAACGCGGCCACCGGCCTTGCTGTACAGCCATTCCAGCTCGCGGCTGACCTGAAGGGCCAGTTCGCGCGTCGGTGCGATCACCAGGGCCAGCGGCGCGACTGCAAAGCGCACACGCTCGTCATCACCCAGAATCTGCTGCGCCATGGCAAGGCCGAATGCCACTGTCTTTCCCGAGCCCGTTTGCGCAGACACGACCAGATCACGCCCGGCAGCCTCCGGTTGAAGAACCTCGGACTGCACCTTCGTGGCAGAGTCATATTCCCGTTCGACAAGGGCAGCTTCAAGGGTGGACGGGAGTTTGGGGAAAGTCATTACATACGCTCAATATAGGGGCACCCCCCGCAAAGGCGCGGTGAGCAACTGGTTGGCTTTGGAAAGCAGGAGGCGGCAGGGTGTGCCAGCCTCTCTTCGCGGGTGCCCTTAGGCGTATTGAGCGCGTTTGGCTTCAAAAAAGTGTCGCCCGCCCGCGTTGCGCGTGCGCAGGGGCTGGCGACACTTTGCAATCAGCTCAGGCTTTCCATCAGGAATACCTTGTTTTTCAATGCATCTTCGTGCGTTGCCCGGGCAAGGATCGCGGCCACATCACCGCGTGCGGCCTTTCCCTTCGGATCCACTTCGTCGCCCAGACGCATGTTTCGCGTGCCGTCCTCATCAGTCAGGCTGACAGGCCGCACGATTGTGTAGCACAGGCCCGATTGCATCAGGTGCTCGTCCGCCGCGTGCTTGGCTTGCAGATAATGCGCCAGATCGGAATCGGGATCAGGATCGCCCGCACCGACGGAACTGAGCATCACGAAATGCTTCACGCCATTGCTGGCGGCGGCATCGATCAGGTTTTTTGCGCCGTCACGATCAACCTTGTCGGTCATCTCAGCGTCGGTATCGCCGCCCGATCCTGCGGCGAACACCACCGCGTCGGCACCAGCGCATACATCGGAGGAAAGCTCCGTAAGGTCGGCTTCGCGCAGCTGTGCATTGGCTGGCAGCACGCTGGTGTCGGATGATGGGCGATGCATGGCGATGACCTGGTGGCCGCCATCCTGCAATTGCCGGGCAAGACGGGCGCCGGTGTTGCCGGTGGCTCCGGCGATAAGAATATTCATGTGATGTTTCCTGTGATGATCGAGGCGCACCGCGAATGCAGTGCCGTTACCTGGCCAACGGCAGGCGGCGGCAAAAGTTGCGTGATTTAATGCTGCGCAGCACCCGTCTGTCCGCTGCTTGACCTTGGAACACGCCTCGCTAGACCGTCGCGATGCCGAACCTTCCATCACCGCCGAGCTTTCAATCCCTTGTCGCATCCAGCGATCTGGCCCTGTTTCTTGATTTCGATGGAACACTGGTGGAGTTGGCGGAGACGCCTGACGGGATTGATGTGCCGAACCACCTGGCCAAGAGCCTGCATGCCCTTTCAGACCGGCTGAACGGCCGCCTTGCGCTGGTGAGTGGCAGGGCAATTGTCGATCTTGAGCAGCATCTTGGCCCGATGAGCATAGCCAAGGCCGGGTCGCATGGCGGCGATTGCCGCGGTGCTGACGGCAAGAACATCGGCGATATTCCCCGTGGCCTGCCGCCCGAACTGCTTGCCCGCGTAGCGGATTTTGCGAAACAGCGCGGTTTTGCGCTGGAGGACAAGCCCCACGGCGCGGCCCTGCACTATCGCGCCGATCCCTCGCTGGAGGGGGAGGGCGTCGAATTTGCGCAGCGTATGGCACAGGAGCGCGATCTGGACATAAAGCGCGGGAAATGCGTGATTGAACTGGTGGGGCGCGGCGCGAACAAGGGGTCTGCCTTGCGCGGATTCATGGAATGCGCACCGTTCGCGGGCGCTACGCCGGTATTCGTGGGCGATGATATCACTGACGAGGACGGCATGCGCGCGGCGCGTGATCTGGGCGGTTTCGGGGTGCTGGTGGGGGATCGGGAACCGACAGTTGCAAAATACGGTCTTGCCAGTCCTGCTGCAGTGCACCATTGGTTAGAACTGTGACAGCACATACTAGCGATCTCGACCTTTGGCCCATCGGCAATTGCCAGATTTCCGGCCTCATAGATAACTGCGGCGGCATCGTGTGGGGCTGTGTCCCCCGCGTGGATGGCGATCCCGCATTTTGCGCATTGCTAAATGGCGATGCGCAGGATGTCGGCGTCTGGCGCTTTGAACTGGAGGGGCAGGTTAGCACCCACCAGGAATATATCCGCAACACGCCGATCTTGCTCACCAGGCTGGAATCAGAGGATGGCAGCGCGGTGGAAATACTCGATTTCTGCCCCCGGTTCGAACTGTCCGGTCGCATGTATCGCCCCGTCGCCTACGCACGCATTGTGCGGCCTGTCGCGGGTAATCCGCGTATCAAGGTGATCATCAAGCCAATGAAGGATTACGGCGCTGCCATTGCGGAGAGCACCAATGGCACCAACCATATCCGCTATCGCACTAGCGGGCAGGCGCTGCGTCTCTCCACCGATGCCTCGGTCGGATACATCCTCGAAAACCGCACCTTCCGCGTTGAGGAGGACACGCATTTCTTCCTCGGCCCCGATGAACCCTTCGTCGGCAACCTGAGAGAGCAGGTGCGCCGCATGGAGCAGTCGACGCGCAGTTATTGGCAGAACTGGTCGCGCAGTCTGGCCACGCCGTTTGAATGGCAGGGCGAGGTAATCCGCGCCGCCATCACGCTGAAACTGTGCCAGCACGAGGAAACCGGCGCCATCGTCGCCGCGCTCACCACCTCGATTCCAGAAGCACCGTATTCGGAACGCAACTGGGACTATCGCTACTGCTGGATTCGCGATTCCTATTACACCGTGCAGGCGCTAAACCGCCTGGGGGCACTGGATGTGCTGGAGAAGTATCTCGCATACCTGCGCAATATCGTGGACGATGCAAAGGGTGGGCAGATCCAGCCGCTCTATTCCGTCATGGGTGTTGCCGAACTGAACGAAACCACGGCCAGCTGGCTGGCGGGTTATCGCGGCATGGGGCCGGTGCGTGTGGGCAATGCCGCCTACAAGCAGGTGCAGCACGATTGCTATGGACAGATCGTACTGCCAACGGTGCAGGGCTTCCTCGACAAGCGCCTGCTGCGTATGGCGGACGATCGCGATTTCGAAAGCCTGGAACAGGTGGGTGAAATGGCGTGGAAGATGCACGATCAGCCCGACGCGGGCCTGTGGGAATTTCGCACCCGGCAGGAAGTGCATACCTATTCCGCCGTGATGAGCTGGGCTGCATGTGACCGTCTGGCCAACGCTGCCGATCATCTGGGCAAGAGCGACCGCGCGGAAGTGTGGCGTGAGCGGGCGAAGAAAATTACCGCGACAATTGAAGAGAGGGCCTGGAAGGAAAACGGCGGGGAGGGTGGCCATTACGGCGCCAGCTTCGAGAGCGATTACCTGGATGCCAGCCTGCTGCAATTGCTGGAACTGCGCTACATCGATCCAGACGACGGCAAGTTCGTATCCACCTTCGAGATGATCGAGAAGGAGCTGCGCCGCGGCGAACACATGCTGCGCTATGCGGCAGAGGATGATTTCGGCGCGCCCGAAACGGCCTTCAACATCTGCACCTTCTGGCTGATCGAGGCGCTGGCGCTGATGGACCGCAAGGACGAGGCACGGCAATTGTTCTGCACCATGCTTGGTCACCGCACCGGCTCTGGCCTGCTATCGGAAGATATGGATTTCGAAACCGGAGAACTGTGGGGGAACTTCCCCCAGACCTATTCCTTGGTTGGTATAATCAATTGCGCCTCGCTCTTGTCAAAAAGCTGGAACACCGTTCGCTAGGAGGCTTAAATTGCCACGTCTTGTTGTTATCTCGAACCGCGTCGCCGTACCCAAGGCACGCGGGGTTGCAGGTGCGCAGGGCGGGCTTGCCGGCGCGCTCAATTCTGCGCTCAAGGCCAATGGGGGTATCTGGTTCGGCTGGTCCGGGCAGGAGACGGAAGAGTTCACCGGATCGATCAATTACGTCAAGTCGTCAGACGGCGTCACCACGGCGACTATCGATCTGGAAACGCACGATGTTGACGAATATTATAACGGTTATGCCAACTCCACACTGTGGCCGCTGTTCCATTACCGTATCGATCTGACCAAGTACGAACGTGAATTCGGCAAGGGGTATGAGCGGGTAAACACCCGGTTCGCAGAGAGCGCGCTGCCGCTGATTTCCGAAGGCGATCTGGTGTGGGTGCATGATTACCACCTCATGCCGATGGGCGAACGGCTGCGCTCGATGGGCGTGAACAATCGCATGGGATTTTTCCTGCACACGCCCTGGCCGCCAACCAATCTGTTCGTCTCGCTGCCTTATCATGAGCGGCTGGTGAAGGCGTTGCTGCATTATGACCTGATCGGCTTCCAGAACGACACCTGGCTCGACAGCTTCCTTCACTATTGCTGGAAAGAGCTGGGCGCAGATGTGAATTACGATACCGGCGAGGTGACAGTGGACGGGCGCACCACAATTGCGCGCGCATATCCCATCGGCATCGATTACGAGTTTTTCACCGCGAAGGGGGAAACTGGCGAGGCGAGGCAGGCAGCGCAGCGCCTGCTTTCTTCCACCCGCCACCGCACCGCAATGATCGGTGTGGACCGGCTGGACTACTCCAAAGGCCTGCCGGAACGGCTGGACGGTATAGCCCGCTTTTTCGATCGGCATCCAGAGCGTGTTCGTGACCTGGTGTTCATTCAGATCGCGCCGCCAAGCCGGGAGGATATCGGCAGCTATCAGGACATTCGCGAAACGCTGGAGCAGAAGTCCGGCCAGATAAACGGGGCACGGTCTGAAGTGGATGTGGTGCCGATCCGCTACGTCAACCGCGGTCAC
>JBASBA010000019.1:0-2518 GCA_049650885.1 Alteraurantiacibacter sp.
GATTACCTGATGATGCTCGTCATTATCCAGCGTGGCGCTTTCGCCGGTGGTGCCGCACGGCACCAGGCCACTCGTGCCGTTTTCAATCTGCCATCCGATAAAGCGGCGGTACGCCTTCTCGTCGAAATCATCGCCGGCAAAGGGTGTTGCAAGCGCGGGGATCGATCCTGAGAACATTTTACGCCTCTCATGCGTTGGTGTGAAAAGATGAACCGTCGGAAATTTGCGTTTGAATTGCGCAGTTTCCCAATAGCCTTACCCGTTTGGAGGGAATATGTATTCAGCGCCTGATAAGGATGCGCCTGCCATTATGTCCAGCATGGTTAGATTACCCCTTGTTGCTATCGTCGCGGCCATGGTCGCTCCCGCCACCTCTTTTGCCCAGGATGCGGGCGAATGGGAACGCAATCGCGCCCAGTTTGTCGCCCAGCAACCGGGCGCCATGGCGGCGCAGATCAGCCGCTGGGAAACACTGTGGGAAGACCGCCAGGCCCAGATCCCCTTCAACGAATATTCCAGCTTCCTGCTGGCCAATCCGGGCTTCCCGGACGAGACGACCCTGCGCGCCCGTGCTGAAATGCGTCTGCGCGAGGAGTTCGTCGATCCCGCCATGCTCCTTCGTTTCTTCGAGAATGAGGCGCCCGTCACCAATTTCGCCAAGGCGCATTATGCGCTGGCGCTGATGGGGCAGGATCGCGCCACAGCACAGCGCTGGGCGCTGGATGCCTGGCGTGGCGGCGAGATGAGCCCGACGGCAGAAGCATCGCTGTCCGCCAATTTCGGCCAGCAGTTCGAGCAGGGCGATCAGGACCGCCGCATGGATGCCCTGTTGTGGCAGCGTGATGCAGAAGCCGCAGCGCGCCAGCTTTCGCGCGTTTCCCCGCAACGCCGCGAAGTTTTTCAGGCGCGCCTTGCCATTCTTCAGGGCGGCGACGGATCGACCAGTGCGGCAGGCGCAACGGCGGACCCTGGCTACCTCTACAACCGCAGCCGTGAGCTGCGGCAGGAAGGCCAGACCTCCGCAGCTGTCAGCAACATCGTGAACGGCCCGCAGCTTTCCGCCCTGCCCTTCGATCAGACGGCATGGGTAAGTGAGCTTCTCGCCCTCGCTCGCTCTGCCAACACGCGCGATTCGGTTCGCGTTGCGCAGCGCGCGATCGAGGCATTTGAACCCGGATACGACATTTCAACCGGTGAATATCGTCTGCGCGACGATTACACCTCGTTGATGTGGCTGGGCGGGACAAATGCACTGTGGCAGTTGGGCGATGGTGCAGCCGCCGCTCCCCTGTTCTACCAATATGGCGCGGCCGCGCGCACGCCGCAGACCCGTTCCAAGGGCTTCTTCTGGGCGGGCGAGGCCTATCGCCGCGCTGGCGACACCGCACAGGCAACCCGCTATTACGAGATGGCCGCAGCCTATGCAGACCGGTTCTACGGGCTGATGGCGCTGGATCGCCTTGGCCGTAATGTACCCAGCTTCGAGGCGCAGCCAAAGGGTGAGCCGACGATGGCAGAGCGGCAGGAGTTCCTCTCCGCCCCCATCACCCGCGCCGTGGCCGAAGTTGCCCGCGATGCGCCGTGGAGCACCGGCATTCGTTTCTACCGATCCATCGCCGATCAGGCAGAGACCGTGGGTGAGCATATTCTGGTGGCAGACCTTGCCCGCGAAATCGGGCGGCGCGATCTTGCCGTGAACCTGGCCGATGCCGCCATGTCTGACGGGCATGAAGGGTTTACCCAGATCGGCTATCCCACACTCGACACTCCGGCTGGCACCAACTGGACGATGATCCACTCGCTTGCCCGGCAGGAAAGCCAGTTTGCCGAAAACGCGATCAGCCATGCCGGTGCACGGGGCCTAATGCAGTTCATGCCCGCGACAGCGCAGGAAGAGGCGCGCCGCGCCCGCGTGCCATATTCCGCCAGCCGCCTGATGACCGATCCGCAATATTCGATGCAACTTGGCTCCAACCATATCGAGCGGCTGATTTCCTATTACGACGGTAGCTATCCACTCGCCATCGCGGCCTACAATGCGGGCCCCGGCAATGTGAATAAGTGGCTGCGCCAGAACGGCGACCCACGCCAGACTGGAGACTGGCTGCGCTGGATCGAGGAAATCGGTTTCTTCGAAACGAAGAACTATGTGCAGCGCGTTGTGGAAAATGCTGTGGTGTACGAGCACCTTTATCCGGATCGCACCGGCAGGGCCGGTGGACCGCGCCTTGTGAAGGATTTCTTGAGGTAACCTCCCTGCACTGAGCATGATACGCCGCCTGACGGAACGGACCGTAGTTCCGACAGGCCTGCGGTCGAATTCTGAGTTTTTTTCAGTCGTCGATTTCGTGCGCGCAAAATCGGCGAGGCCAAGGCGCACCGCGGTGTCCCCCCGGCACTTGAGTATCGAATAACGGGTCTGTGCCGAAGGTGCGATTTCGCTATATCACCTTTATGCCCTCTCCCGACAAAACCAGCCCGATTACCCCCGCAGGCCTTTCCGCACTGAAAGCGCGCT
>JBASBA010000020.1:0-3420 GCA_049650885.1 Alteraurantiacibacter sp.
TTATGAGAAGCGGAACATCGTGCAGCGCGTCGACGGCATGGCCTCTATCGACGCAGTGACGACCGCTATCGAGAAGGTTTTGACTTCAGCCTAAGCTGTCGCTTCTTGTCCACTGAGGTGGCAGACCGGTTCGGTTTTGCTGGCTCTGTTCTTTACCTCTGATCCGACAATATCCGGCCATCGCCAGACCTTTTTGTCGTTTCGCGGTTTTCCGCGTGGGCGTTTTGGTAAACCGCCATCGGCGGACAGCTCCGTGCAATTCGTCGCAGCAATTGATATGACTTTTGACTAGCTGGCGAGTGCGAGGTATAAGCGATCTGTCCGAGCGAAAGTGCTCCCGCGCCCCGCGTATCTTTTTGCATGCGCGCTTTGGGCTGTTGACGCGGAGGGGGAATCACCCTATCTGCGCCCTCTACTCGTCCATTAGTATCGATAGCCACTAACAGGCGGCAGCCTTTGGTAAGCCTCCTTTTTGTGGTTTTCGATCATTCCGGACGGGTTTTTGTAGCTATGAGATAGGGGCGTCGGATTGGCGCATTCCCTGTGGAGCATGGAGAATTAAGTGGCTCGTATTGCCGGGGTAAATATCCCCACCAACAAGCGTGTTATCGTCGCGCTCACCTACATTCACGGTATCGGTCCAACATCTGCGGTCAAGATCGCGGACAAGCTTGGCATTGATCATTCGCGCCGTGTGCAGGATCTGACGGACGCCGAAGTCCTGCAGATTCGTGAAGCCATCGATGCTGATTACACTGTGGAAGGCGACCTTCGTCGCAATACCGCAATGAATATCAAGCGTCTGATGGACCTCGCCTGCTATCGTGGCCTGCGTCATCGTAAGGGCCTGCCCGTTCGCGGCCAGCGCACTCACACTAACGCCCGTACCCGCAAGGGCAAGGCCAAGCCGATCGCCGGCAAGAAGAAGTAAGCTGGGTTAACTCCCGGGCTTTTTCCTTCTTTACAGATACGAGGAATTCAACAGATGGCACGCGAACCAGGCCGAGTTAGGCGCCGCGATAAAAAGAATATTTCAAGCGGTGTTGCGCACGTCAACTCCAGCTTCAACAACACCATGATTACCATCACCGATGCGCAGGGCAATGCTATCAGCTGGTCCAGCGCTGGTATGATGGGTTTCAAGGGAAGTCGCAAGTCCACGCCCTATGCTGCGCAGGTCGCAGCCGACGACGCTGGCAAGAAAGCCGCCGAGCATGGCGTGCGTACGCTCGAGGTAGAGATCAAGGGCCCGGGTTCGGGCCGCGAGAGCGCGCTGCGGGCGCTGCAGGCGGTGGGTTTCACCATCACCAGCATCCGAGATGTGACGCCGATCCCGCACAATGGTGTGCGGCCGTCCAAGCGTCGTCGCGTCTGATCGAAGCCTGCCGCAGGGCATTCGCTCTGCAACCAGTCACTCGCATCGGCCGCGGCGCTCAAGCGCTCCGCGGCCTTTGTGCCACGAAATACCTTTAGGGGAAGTCCATGTCCGTCAACACGAAGAACTGGCAGGAACTGAAGAAGCCCAACACTCTTGAAATCAAGGAAGGCGCAGACAAGAAGCGCAAGGCGACCTTTGTCGCTGAGCCTCTTGAGCGTGGCTACGGCCTGACGCTGGGCAATGCCTTGCGGCGCGTCCTGCTTGCCAGTCTTCAAGGTGCGGCCATTACCTCGATCAAGATCGAGAACGTGCTGCACGAATTTTCCAGCCTTGCTGGTGTGCGCGAAGATGTCACCGACATCGTCCTGAACGTTAAGCAGATTGCGCTGAAGATGGAAGGTGAGGGGCCCAAGCGCCTTCAGCTTTCCGCCACCGGCCCTGGTGCGGTGAAAGCCGGTGACATAGCTGTCTCTGGCGATATCGAGGTTCTGAACAAGGATCTTGTTCTGTGCCAGCTGGACGAAGGCGCCACGTTGAACATGGAACTGACCGCCGATACCGGCAAGGGTTACTCCCCCGCAGTGCAGAACCGTCCGGCCGATGCGCCGATCGGCCTCATTCCGGTGGACTCGCTCTACTCGCCGATCAAGCAGGTCAGCTACAAGGTTGAAAACGCCCGCGTTGGCCAGGAATTGGACTTCGACAAGCTTTCGCTTTCCATCGAGACCGATGGTACGATCACGCCTGAAGATGCCATCGCCTATGCCGCGCGCATCCTGCAGGACCAGTTGACGCTGTTCGTTCACTTCGAAGATGGCATTCCGCAGCCTTCCAGCGCCATGATCGGCGTTGCTGCAGAGCCTCAGGAAAGTGACACCAACCAGCTCAACCGTTATCTTCTCAAGAAGGTCGACGAGCTGGAACTGTCTGTACGTTCGGCCAATTGCCTCAAGAACGACAACATCATCTACATCGGCGATCTGGTTCAGAAAACCGAAGCCGAGATGCTGCGCACGCCGAACTTCGGGCGCAAGTCGCTTAACGAGATCAAGGAAGTGCTTTCGAGCATGGGTCTTCGCCTCGGCATGGACATCCCCGGATGGCCGCCTGAGAATATCGAAGAGATGGCCAAGAAGCTTGAACAGGAACTGCTCGGCTGATGATCGAACGGATCAAGAAGCTGCATGCCGAGGGTGACGGGAAGTTTCGTGTCACCGTGCGCTATATGGGTGACAAGCAGTGGCATGTTTGCGAATTGATCGATGTTGACGATGTTGGTGTTGCAGTAAATGCTGGTGGTGAGACCATCGGCATACCCTGGACTGGCCTGGCGGCGATAAGCTTCCGGCCAACTGGAAGCTAGACAGATGATTGCCAGCCCGTAATTGCTGAACGCGATGATGGGCTGGAAACAAGGGCGGAGGTGGCGGCCCATAACGGCCACCGGGATCGGGGTACCTCACACGGCCCCCCTACGAACTGGAGTATGAATTATGCGTCATGGTATTTCTGGCCGCAAACTTAGCCGTAAGTCTCAGCACCGCACGGCGATGTTCCGCAACATGGCTGCCGCGCTGATCAAGCATGAGCAGATCCTTACCACCACGGCCAAGGCCAAGGAAATGCGTCCGTACATTGAAAAGCTCATCACGCTGGCGAAGCGTGGCGGCCTTTCAAATCGTCGCCTCGCCCACGCACGTTTGCTGGACGATGCTCAGTTGAAGAAGCTGTTCGATGTTCTGGCAGAGCGTTACGCGGATCGTGAAGGCGGTTACTCGCGCATCATCAAGGCCGGCTACCGCGCCAGCGACGCTGCCCCCATCGCCTACATCGAACTGGTGGACCGCGACATGGACGCCAAGGGCCAGGACAGCGGCCCGATGATGACCGAGGACGAATACGAAGAAGCGTAAGCGCTTCGCCACAATAACAAACGAAGGGCCGTCGGAGCATTCCGGCGGCCCTTTTTCGTGATGATTGACAGGTCGCAGGCTCCGGCATAAATGCAGGCTTGGCCCTGGGAAGCCTGCCGTCCGCAAGCG
>JBASBA010000021.1:0-3019 GCA_049650885.1 Alteraurantiacibacter sp.
GTCTTCACCAATGACGCCCAGGCCGCCTACGATATCGCACGCCGCGTGCGCACCGGTGTTGTTGGCCAAAACGGCATGCGCATGGAATGGACGGCACCCTTCGGCGGCTTCAAGCAGTCAGGCATCGGGCGTGAAGGCGGCGATGAGGGCATCCACGCTTATGTCGAGACGAAGACGATCCTGACCGATTCCGTCGTTGAGGTTTAGGGCTGATAGCCACCCCGCTGCTAACATTGACCCCACGGTTAGCATGGGTTTCGTCACCTCACTCTGGAAGGAGCGGACTAAGATCACCGGCAATGGGACTTGCGAGAATCTCGCCCAGCTTTGAGCGTTTTCCACGCCATCGCGGACATCGCGTCGATCAACCAGACCGCGAAAATCGAGCGTGTAAATACCTCTGCCTGACCGGGTGGCGCTAAAGGCGGGGTGACGCGACGAGCTTTCCTCGTTAAAGCGCCGGACAAAATCAATCTGGAAGTCGTTACCCATGAAATATCTGTTGCTTGCCAGCACCGCTGCCGCCCTCCTGACAACACCTGCCCACGCGCAGGAGGAGGATGACGATAACGTGATCGTGGTGCTGGGCGAGGGCCTGCCCGATACGCCCGGTGTGCCCGCCTATTCGGTGATTGAGCTGAAGCGCGAGCAGATCGTAAACACAGGTTCCGGCACGTTCGAGGATGCGCTTGCCAATGTCGCTGGCTTCCAGCAATTTCGCCGGTCCGACAGCCGCAGTTCCAATCCCACCGCGCAGGGCGCAACCTTGCGCGCGCTGGGTGGCAATGCATCCAGCCGTGCGCTGGTGTTGCTGGACGGGGTGCCGATGACCGATCCGTTCTTCGGCTACGTTCCCTTCAACGCCATCGCGCCGGAGCGGCTCTCCTCCATCCGCGTAACCCGCGGCGGGGGTTCCGGCCCGTTCGGTTCGGGTGCGCTGGCCGGCACGATCGAGGTCGATAGCGCCAGCGCAAGCGAACTGGGCCTGATCACGGCGCAGGCGCTGGTGAACGATCGCGGCGGCACGCAGGCCTCGCTCACCGCAGCGCCTTCATGGGATGGCGGCTATGCCGTTGCCAGTGGCCGCTGGGACAGGGGCAAGGGCTTCTTCACCACGCCAGAGGCAGACCGGGTGCCCGCCACGGCGCGCGCATCCTACGATAGCTGGTCTGCCAGCGGGCGCATCGTGCAACAGCTGGGCGAAGATGTCGAAGTGCAGCTTCGCGGCCTTGCTTTCGAGGATAATCGCACCCTGCGTTTCGAAGGTGCCGACAATTCCATTCGCGGCGAAGATGTGTCGCTGCGGGTCGTCTCGCGCGGGGATTGGGAGGTTGATGCACTGGCCTATGCCCAGTGGCGAAATTTCAGCAATGTGGTGATCTCCTCCAGCCGATTTGTGCGCGTGCTGGACCAGAAGGATACGCCTGCCACCGGCATCGGCGGCAAGATCGAGGTGCGCCCGCCCGTGGGAGAGAACCATACGCTGCGCATCGGTGCCGACTACCGCCGCAGCGATGGCGACCTGTTCGAGGACAGCTATTCCGCCTTCTCCGGCAATCTGACGGAGAACCGCTTTGCCGGCGGCACAAATTCCGACCTTGGTTTCTTCATCGATCATGACTGGAACTATGGCCCGATCACCCTGACGGGCGGAGTGCGCGCCGATCATTACAGCATCGAGGACGGATTCTATCGCGCGCTGGCGGCGGATGCCACGGTGCTTCAGGATGATAGCTATGCCGATCGTTCAGATTGGGAAGTGACATGGCGCGCAGGTGCATTGCTGCAGGTGGATCGCGCGCTGGCATTGCGCGCGGCGGCCTACAGCGGGTTCCGCCTGCCCACGATCAACGAGCTGTATCGCCCCTTTGTCGTCTTTCCCGTGGTAACGCAGGCCAATGCGGAACTGGAGCCGGAACGGCTGGAAGGCTGGGAGATCGGGATGGATTGGCAGGCTGCCGATTTCATGTCCCTGTCCGCCACCTTCTTCGATAACAAGGTTGAGAATGCCATCGCCAATGTGACGCTGGAGCCCAATTTGCGTCAGCGCCGCAATCTGGATGCCATCGACGCACAGGGGCTGGAACTGGCTGCCGCACTGGATTTTGGCCAGGTCGATCTTGCCGGAACGCTGGTGTTTACCGCACCGGAGATCGAAGGCACCGGCCCGGCCAGCGTTCTGGACGGCAACCTGCCCCCGCAAACACCCACATTTGCCGCCAGTGCCACGGCAAGTTGGCAGCCCGTTGAAGGCGCGCTTCTGGCGGCGACGCTGCGGCATGTCGGCAAGCAGTTTGAAAGCGATCAGGAAACCGAACCATTGCCAGCCGCCACAAGGGTGGACCTGTTTGGGCAGGTGCCGCTGTTCGGTCAGCTTTCAGGTGTTGCGCGGGTGGAGAACCTGCTGGATGAAACCGTGGTTACCCGAAACAGTGGCGGCGCCATCGATATCGGCGCGCCGCAAACATTCTGGATCGGGTTGCGTTACGGTTTCTGATTGGACTGATCTGATCGGACTGATCTGATCGGACTGATCTGATCGGACTGTGAGAAAGGACCGCATCGCTGCGGCCCTTTTGCCTGTCGTGGCGCGATTGCTCAGTCCTCGGCAAGATCGCGCACGCGGCGTCTGCCCTGTTCGGCGCTGACTGATATGACCTGGGACTGTTGTGGCTGCTCACCCTGTTCCTGCGGGGTCATCTCATCGGGCTGTGCGGGATCGCCCTGTTGCAGATCTTCGGGCTGTTCGATCTGTTGCTCGTCTTGCACTTCGCTGTCTTCGCGATTTTCATCGCTATCGTTTTTCTGGTGGGCCATCGTCTTTCTCCGAAGCCGCCAAAATCGGCAGCCTGTATCTCAAAACCTTCACGAGCCTGTGGCTCCCTGAAAAGACCGTTTCAGCGCCAGTGCGCGCGGATTTTGAGCCGTCTTGATGGCGCCGGCAAATCGCTATGCCAGCGCTGCCAGATTGATTAGGCTGGTTAGGCATAAGGGGAGAGGATGATGGACAGGCTAGACG
>JBASBA010000022.1:0-2550 GCA_049650885.1 Alteraurantiacibacter sp.
CATCACGACCGTATCCGGCAACGATGCCAGCGTGGCGATGGCCGTTGCGGCAACAGGCTCGCTAACGACTTGGCTCGACCTGATGAACGCGAATGCCGCTGATCTGGGAATGAAAGACACGCATTTCGGTTCTCCCAATGGTTTTCCCGACGGCGGGCAAACCTATACCTCGGCACGCGATCTGGCGATGCTAGGTAAGGCGATCACGCAGCGATACCCGCAGCTTTACCGCCGCTATTTCGGTCATCGCACCATGCGCTGGCGCGACATCACGCAAGCCAATCATGATCCGGTAACTGGCCGGGTCGATGGCGCCGATGGATTGAAGACGGGCTACACGCGCGAAGCAGGCTTCACATTTTTGGGATCGGCAAAGCGCGACGGACGGCGACTGGTCATGGTGCTGGCCGGTTCGCCTGATGGTCGCCTCCGCGATTCTACATCCCGCGATTTGCTGGAGTGGGGGTTCGACGCGTTCGAGCAAGAGACCGTGATCCCCCAGGGTGCAAGAGTGGGTGAGGCGCTTGTGCAGGATGGCGTCGAAATGAGCGTAAATCTCGTGCCGGCGAAACCCGTGGTGATCAATCGCCCGCGCGGTCAGAAGGGCAAAAGCGTCGCAATGGAAATTGTCTATCGCGGCCCGGTTCAGGCGCCAATCGAAGCGGGAGACGAGATCGCCCGGCTTCGCCTCAGCCTTGATGGCGATCTTGCTCTTGAAGTTCCTTTGAATGCTGCCGAGACAATCCCCAAGGCCAACGCCTTTCAGCGTATTTCCAATGCGTGGCGAAAGTGGACGGCATGACGAGCGGCCGGTTTATAACATTTGAAGGCGGTGAGGGTGTAGGCAAGTCCACGCAGGCACTAATGCTGGTGGAAGCCCTGCAATCGCGCGGAGTTGGCGTTGTTCAACCGCGCGAGCCCGGCGGCACGAAGGGGGCAGAGGCCATTCGCGGTCTGCTCCTCGACAAGACCTATGACTGGGGCACCCGTGCAGAAGCCTTGCTGTTCGCAGCAGCGCGATCCGATCACGTTGCCAGCTTGATCGGTCCGGCCTTGGATCGGGGGGACTGGGTCGTATGTGACCGGTACATCGATTCCTCGCGCGCTTACCAGGCAGGGGGAGGAGAGTGGTCCGACGATGCAATCTTGTCCTTGCACACGCTGGGCTCGCACGCGCTGATGCCGGATGTAACGCTCCTGTTGCAGGCTCCGGTAGATGATATCGCAGAGCGGCTTAAACAGCGCGATGGTGACAATCCAGATCGAATCGGTGGCAAGCCTGCCAGCTATCATGCCCGCGTGGCTGAACATTTTCGCCAGATGGCCTCCACCGACCCCGAACGCTTCGTACTGATTGATGCCAGCGGATCGCCAGAAAATGTCCATATGCGCGTAATGCGTGCAATGGCACCATTCATCGGGGAGGGCGGGTGAGCAACTACATCGGCCATGACGATGCGTGGGTTAACTGGCGCCGCGCGCTTGCGGGCGACCGAATGCATCACGGCTGGATCCTCTCGGGCCGCAAGGGCGTGGGCAAATCGGCCTTTGCAATGGCTGCCGCGCGTGAACTGGTGGCCGAAAATGGCATTCCTCAACCCGAAGGCCAGCATCCCGATATCCGCTATCTCAGCCATCCTCCCCGCAATGATGCAGAGGCGCGCAAGCGTGATGACGGCAAGCCGTTTGAACTGGCGCGCAACATCAAGGTCGACCAGATCCGTGAACTGCAGCGCCGCCTGAATACGCGGCCCACCCTGGGCAGCCGCCGCGTGATTATCATTGATCCGGCAGACGACATGGAAACCAGCGCTGCCAACGCCCTGCTGAAAAGCCTGGAGGAACCGCCGGCCGGAACCTATTTCCTGCTGATAGCGCATCGTATGGGGCGGCTATTGCCAACGATCCGCTCACGTTGCCGGATTCTCACCTTTCCGCGCGTCGCCGATCTGGACATGGACGCCATCCTCGCCCGCGAAAGCCCGCAGGCCACCTCGCAGGAAAGGTCTGCCGCGATTGCCGCGGCCAGTGGATCGCCCGGTGCTGCGATTGATTTTGTTGAGCTTGATCTGGGCAAGATACACACGCTGATGCAGCGGGTAGTAGAACAGGGCGATCCGGATTTTGCGCTGCGTGGCCGATTGGCCGGAGCCATCGGCGCGCGCCCCAGTCGGGAAAAGCAACTGGCGTCGATAGAGCTGGCGCGTGCCGTTGTGGCTGAAAAAATGAACGGCATCGGCCATGCGCAAATCCCGGCTCTGGTTGAAACGCATAACGAACTGGTGCGCCTTGCAGGCCAGGCACCCACCTACAATTTTGATCCTGGGCTGCTGGTAATGGAAATCGGCACCTTGCTCGCCAATCTTGCGGCTTCTAGGACGCCTAGCCAATGACTGAAACATTCTACCTTACCACCGCGATTCACTATCCCAATGGCAAGCCGCATATTGGCCATGCCTATGAAACGATTGCGGCCGATGTCCTTGCACGCTTCCACCGGCAGATGGGACGCGATGTGCGCTTCCAGACGGGCACGGACGAGCATGGCCT
>JBASBA010000023.1:0-9387 GCA_049650885.1 Alteraurantiacibacter sp.
TCAGCGCGTTGTCACCATGCGGCGGCGTCAGGATCACGCCATCAGGCTGTAGGGCAGCGATCGCGGCTTTCAGCTCCCGCTCGATATGGTCACTGTGCGTATCCACCAGTTCGAAGATCAGGCGATAGCCATACTCGGCGCATTTCAGCATACCGCCCAGCAACATCTGATCGATCCAGTCGCTACCCTCACGCGCGCGCCAGTCTGCTATCGTGCGTTCGCGATCGTTAAGCGCCAGGATCAGATAGGACCGTGAGCCGCTCATCCTTTGCGCCGCGATCGAGGGCACATAGCCCAGCTTGTCGATGGAGGCCTGTACCCGCTCCTTCATCTCGGGACGGACATTGGCCTCGCTGTTGATAACGCGACTGACCGTTTGCAGCGAAACGCCGGCATCGGCGGCTACGTGCTTGATTGTTACGGATTGTCGGCGGCGCGCCATCTTATCGGTTCCCTGTACAGGCCCGCGTGCTAGCCGCGTCCGCCCCGCATTGCCAGACACGAACCCAGTCCACTTCCATGCGTTTGGGAAAATTATCGGAAGATACCCCGCCCGATCCGCGCCCTTCCGGCAAACCGCCACCAATCGCCAGGTTAAGTATCAGGTGGAAGGGCCGGTCAAACGGTGCGTTCGGATTGCTTGTGGCCGTCGTGAACCAGTCACTTGCCCGGGCGCTGGCGTAAGGCGCACCATCGAAAGTCCAGGTGATGCGTCCCTCCTCCCAGATTACGCCGTAGTTGTGAAAGCCACCGTCCAGCATCGCCGGCATCGACACTTCATTGCCATAAAACTTATTGTCCGGCCATTGCCCCCCGAAATGCAGCGTCCCCAACAGCGCATTTTCGCCGCCTTCCTCGCAAGTCTCGCACTCAACGCCAAGGTTCACCGCTTCGAGAATGTCGATCTCACCCGATGCGGCCCATGATCCGTATTCGCTGGCTTCGGGAAGCATCCAGAAGGCGGGCCAGACGCCCTGCCCCTGCGGCAGCCGTGCCCGCAGTTCAAACCGGCCATAGGTCCAGGCGGCCTTGCCCTGCGTCGTCAATCTGGCGGAAGTGAACGGCTTGCTGGCCTGGTCAGCGGGATCTGTGCCCTCAGGTCCGAAACTTGCCGGCCATGCAGGCCCAGTAAATTCCTCATCACGGGCGGTGATCACCAGCACGCCGTTATCGACCGCCACATTGCTGGGCCGTGCGGTGTAGCACTGCCGCTCGTTATTACCGCCGCCCCAGCAATCTTCCAGAATACTCCAGCGGCTGGCGTCGATACCAGTCGCGTCAAACTCGTCCGACCACACCAGTTCCCACTCGCCTGCCTGCGCCGGGGGGAGCGACGAAGATGGACCTTCGGCCGCGCAGGCAGATAGCGATGCTGTGGTGATGAGGCACGCAGTGCGTATCCACCATGCCCGCGTACTTGTCATCATCGCACTTCCTTCTTCGGTCTTGCTCGCAGCAGGCTCAGCATCTGCGTTTGCGAAGCGGAATGAAAAATGGGCTCCCACGCAATCACACGCAGGAGCCCATCTGGTCATCTTATCCGGAGGAGCTTCCGATTTTTTTAAAAATCGAAACGGACAAGGAAGGTATAGCGACGGTCATTGCGAAACGCGGATCGTGTGACGCGGGTGCCGTCGAAGTCAATTACCTGAGACGTTTCGGTCACTTCGTCGAGCAGGTTCACGGCCTGCACGCCCACCTTGATGCTCTCGGTAATATCATAGAAGATCGAGGCGTCCAGTTGTCCGGTAGCTTCCTGATAGATCGGGGAGAACGGGAAAATGTCGTCTCGCGGTGTAATCAGGAATGCAGAGCGCCAGTTATAGGCTGTACGCAGAGACAGCGGGCCACGCTCATAGAACAACGTCGCATTGACGGTGTGCTCGGAGATACCCTGCAACGGCTGCTGACCCACGAACGGGCTGCCATTCAACGGTGCACCAGCGTTGGCAACAGAAGGCGAGCCGATGCCGGAGATCAATGGATTGGGGAAGTCATCACCATTGATATAGGTGTAGGTCAATTGGCTACCCAGTCCGCTGAGCAGACCCGGCAGGAAGTCATACACCTGCTGATAGGCGAGTTCCACGCCGTATAACGTGCCATCGATATCGTTTGCAGGGCCGTTGATGATGACATCCTGCGAGACGCCGGTGGGGCTGGTGTAGTTGACCACGCCCGTACCACGGCTGACGATGCCGCTGATGTCCTTCACAAAGCCGGCTGCGGTGATGGAGCCGACTGTGTCGAAATACCATTCGACCGAGAGATCGTAGTTCCACGCCTCAACCGGCAGTAGATTGCGGTTGCCGGTATCGAGGCTGAGCAATGGGCCGGAGTCTACACGGCCACTGAAGCCGAGTACGCCGCCAGCATTGAAAAGCTGGAGGTCAGGCCGGGAAATACCCTTTGATACAGCGCCGCGGAACACCCAGCCATCGCCGCTATCAAGACGCACGTTGAAGGAAGGCAGCCAGTGATCGAAGGTGATGTCGCGGTTGTCGGGAATAGCCTCGCCGGTAAACAGCGATGCAAATTCATCCAGACGCGCGCCGGTTAGCTGGCAATAAAGTCGCTGCTGTCCAGCCGGTACCGGGCTGAGGCACAGATTCTGGATTTCGGCCACCTGCACCACGCCATCGCCGTTGCCGCCTATGGAAGGATCATCGAACTGGTTGGCCTGCGGGAACCCGACAAGCGCATCGGAGCTGACTTGTGTTTCAACATAGCGAACGCCGAAGTTACCGCCAAGCGACCAGCCGCCGTCGAAGTCATGGCCGAAGTCGATACGGGCATAGGCAGCCTTGGTGACTTCCGTAACGTTCGAGATATCGGGCGGGCAGAACGGATCGCAGGCGATGACTTCGCCGGTTACCGGGTTGGCATAGGTGCGCCCGTTTACACCAAGATTGAAACGCTCTGGCGAAAGCGAGAAATCGGTGATTTCCTGCCATTGGCGATCAACATCGCCATTCAGATAATTGGCCAGGAAATCGTCGCCGCCGAAGAAATACGCTTCGCCATTGGGGATTGGCGTGCCCGCCTCGCCACGCTGGAAGTTGTCTCCAAATGGCGCGCGCAACTGCGATGCGTCGGGGAAATCATCCGTGAACGCGCCGCCTGCGATGGCAAATTCCTGCCCGGGAAGGCCGGTGTAGAAGCGACCGGGGATGAAGCCATTGCCAAACGGGCCGGGCCCTTCGGAGAAACAACCGGCGCCTTCGCCCCAGGGCGCACAGCCACCACGGCCAGTCCACGGTGCCGAAAGGTTGCCCCAGGTGCTGAAGTTGGTGTTGCGTGTCGTCCGATCACGATCCGCCCAGCGCGCGCCAAAGGCAGCCTTGCGGAAAAAGCCATCGCTGATGTCATATTCCACATCGGCGCTGAGCGTGTACATCTCGCCATCGTTCTGCTCGCGGCTGTCGAGGCCGAACCAGTAATAGGTGTAAAACCCGCTGGAGAAGTAATCAGCAGGTGCGCCGACCGGAGCCAGGAACTGCACGTTGGGCGTTTCACCAGACAGGTCAAGATCGATGTCGGCCCATGTGCTCAGCGCGCCGAACACGGCATCGCGTCGCAGATCAGACTGCACGATCTGGCCTTCGAAGTTGAAGCGCAGACGATCGGTAATCTCCATGAAGACATCGATCGAATAGTCTTCGGTGACGGTTTCCGTATCGCGCAGGAAGCGCAGGGAATCGACCGGAATGCCGCCCAGACCGAACGGCGTTGCATAGGCATCGCCCACATTGTCGGTCAGAATGCCAGTCTGGAACAAACCGTTCTCGTCGAAGGTGAAGCTTTCGCCGGGGCGCGGATCGGGCGCCATGATTCCATCGTCGATCCGGCCAAGCAGGGCGTATTCTTCGGTAAAGAATGTCGCCTTGGAGCGCAGATATTCAGCTGTTACCAGAAAACGTCCGTCATTGCTTTCGAACTGCCCGATGGCCGAAATCGCCTCGCGATCGCGATCGAGATTGGTGGTGCGCACGCCCGCATATTGCGGAACGATAACGGAGCCTGCGGGCGGGAAATTGTCTTCGGTGAAATTCTGAACATCGCCAAAGCCGCCGGAGTTCACATCGAACACGCGCAGGCAGCCACCCGACAGATCGGCGTTGCGATAGCAGGGATCTGCAACCTGCGAAGCGTCGGTGCGGCTTTGCAGTTCGGAATAGGAATACGACAGCTGGAGGCCGAACGTGCCGATCGCGCTATCGAAGGTGTTGGAACCCAGGATGTTGAAGGTGGGCGACCACTCTTCTCGCAAATCGCCGTAGTTCGCCTCGATGGAACCTGCGATGTTCAGGCCCGGACGATCAAGCGGCTTGCGGGTTACGAGGTTGACGAGGCCGGCAATCTGGCCTTCGATCATGTCGGCGGTGGTGTTCTTGAACACCTCGACACGCCCTACCAGTTCAGGCGAAACATCTTCAAAGCTCAGGCTGCGACCACCGGTGGCGGAGAATATCTCGCGGCCATTCAGCTCACTGCGCACATACGGCAGGCCGCGAATGATTACGCCGGTCCCCTCGACCGAGAAACGGTCAGGGTCGGAAGTCTTTTCGAAGCGGCCGATGTTCACGCCGGGAACGCGCTGCAATGCCTCTGTCACCGAACGATCGGGCAATGCGCCAACGTCTTCGGCGGTAATCACGTCGACGATGGTATCGGCATTTTCCTTGAAGTCCTGCGCGGACTGGAGAGAGGCGCGAAAACCGCTGACGACGATCGTGTTGACATCGGCCTCGCCAGCTTCCTGCCCGGCTTCTTCCTCGACAGTTTCCTGCGCAAAGGCGACATTGCTGGCAGCCAGACAAAGGGCAACGCCCGAAACACCGACCAGCGCACGCGCGCGGTTGCCGAAGGTAAGATTACGACTATCGATTCGAGCTGACACTTGCTGCCTCCCCTTTGATCCGCCTGATTTTTCAGGCGATATCGTTTAGAAAATCCACACGCCCAACACGGCGCCCACATCTTTTTCATACCAATGTTGTGAGCGTTCACAACTGCAAAAATGAACGTTCACATTTTGCTTCGCCTAGTGTAGCTTTTTTGCATTAGTGGTCTTTGAGATTTGGTTCAGCACGGACTTTCGTCCTGTTTTGCGCACGCCTCAAAAGGCCGCTACGTCCCTTTACGAGAGGTTTCAGCGAGCAACGACATGGCAATCGAGAAAATCGTAATCGTCGGTGGCGGAACCGCCGGATGGATGGCAGCAGCCACGCTATCCCGCTTGAAAAAGGGGCGCGACCTTTCCGTCATTCTGGTGGAATCGGAGGCGATCGGCACCGTGGGCGTGGGAGAGGCGACCATTCCTCCTTTCGTGGATTTCAACCAGCTTCTGGAAATTGACGAGCGCGAGATGCTGGCCGCGGCGCAGGGCAGCTTCAAGCTGGGTATCCAGTTCGTGAACTGGGGCGCCGTGGGCGACAGCTACATCCACCCTTTCGGCAATTACGGTTATGAAATCGGCGCCATGTCGTTCCACCACGTCTGGCATTTCATGAAATCCCAGGGCGATAATCGCCCGATCCAGGTTTACAATGCAGAGACGATGGCCGCCTATTTCGGCAAGTTTGCGCGAACGCAGGATACAAAACGCGATGATCTGCCGCCGATAAACTACGCCTATCATCTGGATGCCGGTCGCTACGCTCAATTCCTGCGCAAATATGCCGAGGGTCGCGGGGTGGTGCGTCAGGAAGGCAAGGTTTCCGATGTAAAGCAGGACGCTGAAACCGGCGATATCGCATCGGTCACTCTGGAAGACGGGAACGTGATCGAAGGCGACCTGTTCATCGACTGCTCTGGCTTTCGCGGCCTGCTGATAGAGCAGACGCTGAAAACGGGTTACGAGGAATGGACGCATTGGCTGCCGTGCAACCGCGCCGTGGCGTTGCCCTGTAACCGCGATGACGGCAGCCCGCCCGCGCCCTTCACACGGGCCACCGCGCACAGCGCAGGCTGGCAATGGCAGGTGCCGTTGCAGCACCGCAACGGAAACGGGCATGTTTATTGCGATGCCTTTATGGAAGCGGATGAGGCGACCGAAATACTGATCGGCAACCTTGCCGGAAAACCCACAGCCGATCCCAACCACCTGCGTTTCGTCACCGGACGGCGCAAGAAATTCTGGAACCGTAACGTCGTGGCGTTGGGCCTTTCTGCCGGTTTTATGGAGCCGCTGGAATCCACCTCGATCCACCTCATCAACACCGGACTGACAAAGCTGATCGCGGTGCTTTCGCTGGATGGCATCACCGATGCCCAGCGCGAGACCTTCAATCGCCTGACCGGCACCGAATATCGCCGTATCCGCGATTTCCTGGTCCTGCATTACAACACCACCAAGCGCGACGATTCCGAGTTCTGGAACTATTGCCGGAACATGAGCGTGCCCGACAGCCTGACCGAAAGGGTGGCGCTGTTTCAGGAAACCGGGCAGATCTTCCGCGAAGAAGATGAACTGTTTACAGAAACAAGCTGGGCCGCGGTCATGATGGGACAGGGAATCGCCATGAAGGGCCACAATGCAATGGCCGAAACGCTGGACTTGGCCGCCACAAAAAGCGAGCTGGACGAGATCGAGAAGTCCATCCGTTTCCTGGTTCAGCACATGCCCGCCCATGGCGATTACCTGGACAAGTACTGTCCCGCGCCGCCCACCGAATGAGACTTCGGGCGGCAAGGTCGAATTGCCACGTCATTGTCACAGACCGGTCATGCTGGCTTGCCAATCACTTGCCAGACGCAAACCGGGCAGTGACGAATGGACCGCATTACAATTTTAACGACCGATGCCGAGGGGGCACACTATGCGGACTTTCAAAACGGTGAGGCTGTGTTCCGCTTCGCGGAATTGGCGCCAGAAGGCCCGCGTTCGCTGGTTGACGGACAGTCATGGATGTTCGTCGATTGGGTAATGGAAAGCCTTTCCGGGCTGGAGATGGTCCGCCGCCTTCGCGCCGATACGCGGATGGACGATGCGCATATCACGATGGTGCTGGAAGAAGACGAAGCCGAATACCGCCGCCGCGCATTGAAGGCCGGGGCGGATGACTACGCGGTTGGCCCGTTGAACCGGCAGGCCATGCTTGATCGGGTGCTGGCGCTTTGCGCGCAGCGGCACCAATCCGGCATTCCTCAGAGTCTGCAATTCGGCAATTTGCAGATCAATGTCGCGGGTGAGCAGGCGCGCTGGCATGGCGAGCTGATCGGGCTGCGCCCAAACGAATTTCGTGTGTTGCGATTCATGGTCGAAAACCCGAACCGGGTGTTATCACGCAAAGAGCTTATCAATGCGCTGGGAAAGGACGGCGATCCTGAATATCTGCGCACGGTAGACGTATGGATCAAGCGACTGCGCCAGGGTTTGCGCGATGCAGGGGCAGAGCAATTGCTGCGCACCGTGCACGGCAGGGGCTATGTTCTCGATCTGATCTGATAAGCCGCCACGGCATGAAAAACAGGCGACCGCTCGCATCCTGCAAGAGGCCGCCTGTTCTCAGCCTAGAATGTGAAGGACAGCGATGCGGCCAGTTCCGTTCCGCGTTCGTAGCTGTTGATCTCGGCCCTGTTCACGCCGTCGGTCTGAAATTCCTCGTTCGGCGTTCCAAAGATGTTGCGCGCCTCCAGCTTCAGTTCGACATCATTGCCCATCAGATCGAAACCCTGCCGCGCAACGAGATCGACGGTCAGACCCGGCTCCTCCAGAATATCAGGCAGGCCGGAGGTTCCGCGACTGGTCACGCGCTCGCTTGCGTAGTTCAGCAGCACGGTAAATTGCTGCAATCTCTCGGTATCCTCGAAGCTCATCTGGAAATTCACCAGGTGATCGGACTGGCCGGTGAGCGGGACCCCGTCCATGAACAGGTTGGATGCCGGCGTATCGCCGCCGGGGAACAGGCGCGTGATATCGCCTTCGGCCACCGCAATCTCTGAATTGGTGAAGGTGTAATTGCTGATAATCAGCAGCTCCTTCGTTTCAAAGAATCCACCCAGATTATAGAGGTCGAACGTGTATTGCATGTCCGCCTCCACCCCCCACAAGGTGGCGCTGGGTGCATTGGCAAAACTGGTAAGCTGCGCATTGTCGGAGAAGCTGGAGAACGCCTCTATCGGGTTGTCAATTTCCTTGTAGAAACCGGCCAGCGAAACCCTGTCGCCCCCGCCGAAGTAATACTCTGCGCGCGCTTCGAAGTTCTTCAGTTCGCTGTCGACCAGAAACGGGTTGCCGTTGAACTGGCGATTGGTTTCAGGATCGTAATAAGTCTGGAAAATCAGTTCCCGAAACTGCGGCCGCGCCAGCGTCATGGAGGCATTAGCCCGCAATTGCAGGTTTTCCATCGGCTCTACCGTCAAGGTGGCGGCAGGCAGCCAGTAATCATTGCTGATGGCGGTTCTGCTGGCGGAATTCAGCGGCGTGTTGAACACATCCACCGGATCGACCGTCTGATCGGCAGTTTCATAGCGCACGCCAAAATCCAGCACCACGCCCAGCACCGGCTCCCAATTGATCTTGCCGTAACCGGCATGCACCGTCAGCGCGGAGGCAAAGGCGGGATCGTTCTGCGTGGATTCAATCAGGCCGATATCGAAGTAATCGAGAATCGCATCCCCCAGTAGCAGGTCGGGCCGCAGAAGGCCAACGGCATCGGGAAAGCTGGTGGGCGCGTTGAACAGGAATTCGCGCCGCTCCGAATAGCGATCGGTTTCGCTGTAGGCATAGCCGATTGTCAGGCCGAGATTGCCGAAGACCGGGTAGCCCAGATCAATGCCGCCAGCGTAAAGCTCCTCCTGAAGATCGGAGAACACCACCGAGGCATCGCCGGTCTGGCGGTCCAGTACATTGATGAACTGATCGCTCAGCGGCCCTTGCGAATTATCGCGCACGTAGGTGAAGGTGTATTCATACGGGGCCTCGCGATCGGTGCGGGCATAGCCGCCTCGCAGGTCCACACTCAGATCGCCGAATTCCATTTCTGCGACCAGCTGCGTGTCGATCAACTGACGCTCGAAAAAGGCGGTCTGCTGCTGCTGGATGCTGTCGTCATCCTGGAAATCCTCGCCCTGAGACAGTCGCGCGAGCTTGGAGCTGTCGCGGATGAACAGATTGGTCCAGCGGAACTGGTGATCGCCGATCTCCAGACCGAAGCCCAGCAGCGCATTCACCAGCACCCTGTTGTCGGTAACCAGATCATTGAAATCGCTGTCGAGCGTGAAATCGGCCAGGATCGACTGCGAGGTAATGTCGCGCGTGCGCCATTTGTTGCTGACCGAAGCGGTCGCAACGATACCAAACACGCCATCGCCAAACACATCCAGAGAGTGACCGGCGGTAATTCCGGCAGACCAGTTGGCCGGAATATCGCCAATCTTCTG
>JBASBA010000024.1:0-2771 GCA_049650885.1 Alteraurantiacibacter sp.
CCCATGGATCGGGACAGCGCGCCAAGCGAGCGATAGGGTTTGTCCGAATCGCCAGCAGAAAGGTCCATCGCGATGGCATGTTCGCCGGGCTGCGCGATGCAGTGCGTAAAGGGCGAGTTCTCGTATACAATCGGCTCACATATCGAAACGCGCGATGCTTCATCATCGCCGTCACTGCGGATAGAGCAGGCGCTTAATGCGATTAGCAAGCACGCAGCGATAGTATGCCTCACTGCCCGAACCCCGGTTCGCTCGCCACCTCCACGGCCTCGCGCGCAGCCGCGATCAACGCGCCAGCCTTATGGCGACATTCTGCAGCTTCATATTCGGGAACGCTGTCCGCCACGATGCCCGCACCTGCCTGCACATGCATGGTGCCATCCTTCACCACGGCGGTACGCAGGACGATGCAGCTATCGACAGAGCCGTCAGGCGCGAAATATCCCACGCCCCCTGCGTAGGGTCCACGCGTTTCCGGCTCCAGTTCGGCGATCACTTCGCAAGCGCGGATCTTCGGTGCCCCGCTGACGGTGCCCGCGGGGAAGCCCGCGAACATTGCGTCCAGCGCGTCCTTGTCCGGCGCCAGCCTGCCTACGACATTGCTGACGATATGCATCACGTGGCTGTAGCGTTCGATAGTGAAGCTGTCGGTAACGGTTACGCTGTCAGCACCCGCCACGCGGCCCACATCGTTGCGGCCAAGATCCAGTAACATCAGATGCTCTGCACATTCCTTCGGATCGGCAAGCAGGCTGATCTCGTTGGCCTTGTCCTCGCTCTCAGTCGCGCCGCGCGGGCGCGTTCCGGCGATGGGCCGGATGGTCACTTCACCATCGCGCACGCGCACGAGGATCTCCGGGCTTGAACCCACCACGGCAAAACCGGGCAGATCCAGAAAGTAGAGGAATGGAGATGGGTTTACGCGGCGCAATGCACGATACAAAGCGACGGGCGGCAAGGGGAAGGGACAAGTAAAGCGCTGGGCCAGGACAACCTGAAATATATCACCGGCGGTGATATAATCCTTCGCACGAAGAACCATTTTCTCGTAATCCGCCGGATCAATTACGGCTTCAAGATCCAGCGCTGGCATATCTGCAAGCCGATCAGCCACCGGCACAGCTTCGCCAAGCCTGCGCAGGGTTTCGTCGATCCGCTCTCCAGCGCGCTCTATCTTGGCGGTCGCATTGCCTTCATCGGCCCACAACGGCGCGATGACGTAAAGGCTGTCGCTCAACCGGTCGAACACCAGCACAATTGCGGGCCGCGCAAAAAGCATGTCCGGAAGGTCCAGCGAGCTTTGCGGTGCACGCGGCAAGGTTTCGACCAGGCCGATGGTTTCGTAACCGAAATAGCCGACAAGGCAGGCGAGGGCGGGTGGAAGCCCTTCCGGCATATCGATGCGGCAAGCATTCGCCAGATTGCGCAGTTCGGCCATGCTATTACCAGCAAGCGCCTCGAATGCCTCACGATCATGGCGCCACTGGCGATTGACCTCGGCCTGGGCGCCGGTCGCCCGAAACATCAGATCGGGGTCTAGACCCAGCAGGCTGTATCTCCCCCTGATCTCTCCACCCTCTACCGATTCCAGCAGAAAATCGCCGCGTCCGGGTTCGATAAGCTTGAGCGCGGCACCGATGGGCGTCTCGGTATCCGCCACGACCCGTCGCCACACCAGAGTGTTGCGACCGGCCGCCAAGGCATCGCCGGCATCAGCAGCATTGAGCGGGGCGGCAGACAAGACGATAAGCCCCTAGTTTGCCGAGCCGGTAAGCTGTGCGCGCACGGCATCAACCGCGACATCGTTCACTTCCACCTCGAAAGTCTCCTCGGCGGCACCAAGGAACTGTTCGAGATATTCAGCGCCCACAGCCTGAGCCAGCTGATCCTTCAGCGGCGCGAGGATACTTGCGTCTGCTTCTATGTCCGGCGTCTGGATTTCGTCCAGCTCCAGAACAAGCCATGCGCTGGCCTCTTCCTGGCGAACACGTTTTGCGGTGCCTTCTGCCATTGAGAAAAACAGCAGGCTGGCGCGGGTGACCTGGCCTTGCTGGGCAAGCTGCTGCCGATTCACCCGCAAAGGCTGCGGGGCTGAAAGATCGACATCTTCTGCCGCCACGGCTGCTGCCAGCGTTTGCCCGCCTTCCACGCGTTGCTGGATGCGAGCCGACGCAGCATTGGCCTGCGCCATGCCCTGCGCACGGCGCCAAGCCAGCGTGACATCGTCTTTGATCTCGGCAAGTGGCGCGGTGGCGCTTCGCGTAACTTCGGGGACATCGAAAAGCAGGAATTGCTCTCCCGGTACGATCTCTGCGAGTTCCGGATCACCGCCTTCGTCTTTCTCGAATGCGAAGGAAATGACGCGCGACAGTTCCTCGGGCGCAGTTTCCTGAGTGCCGTAAATACGACCATCGGCAGTGATTGGCGGCGTAGACCGGATTTCCAGACCCAGTTGATTCGCCGCTTCGGACAGACTGCGCCCATCACGGAAATCGTCTTCAAGTCCGGCGGTCAATTCGTTCAGGGCAAGCGTGCGACGCTCTTCCTGCAGCTGTTCACGGATGGTTGCGCTCGCCTGCTCAACGCTCTGCCCGCTAACCTGCGTAACCTCGTCCACCCGCAGGACATACCAGCCAAGATCGCCGCGAACCGGGCCGACCAGCGCACCCTGACTGCCCCTGAAACCAGCGGCGGCGACTTGCGGGGAGGACTGCGATCCCAGTGCGTCCTCCTCAACTTGCGAAATATCGACCGTGCTCAATCCCTTGGAC
>JBASBA010000025.1:0-4353 GCA_049650885.1 Alteraurantiacibacter sp.
CTATTACATAGTGCTGGCCTTTGCAGCGGCGCATTTCGTGGTGATGTTCGCATGGTCGAACATGGGGCTGGTGCTGGCGGTGGACGGGGCAGAGGCCCTGCGCGCCAGCGGCCTGCCGGCGTGGGCCATGTTGCTTGGCGTGTTGATCTTCGGCGCGGGCCTGAACCTGCTGATCGGCTCTGCCAGCGCGAAATGGGCGGTGCTTGCCCCCGTATTGGTGCCGATGCTCATGCTGCTGGGCCTGTCCCCTGAAATGACAACGGCCGCATACCGCGTGGGCGACAGCGGCACCAATATCATCACGCCGCTGATGCCATACTTCCCGCTGGTGTTGGTGTTCTGCCAACGCTGGGTGAAGGATTTTGGCCTTGGCAGCCTGGCGGCGACGATGATGCCCTATGCGGTGGGCATCATGGCATCGGGCATGGCGCTGACGGTGGCGTGGGTGGTGTTCGATCTGCCGCTTGGCCCCGATGCGGGCGTGTTCATGGATGTGCCGACGGCTATGGTTGCGCCGTGACGACATTGGCAATCATCTGGTATTCGCGCACCGACGGCAGCCGCCAGTTGGCGCAGGCCGCCCATGATGCAGCGCGCGAGGCTGGCGATATCGAAGTCCGCTTCCTGTCCGCAGAAAAGGCCGGCGCGCAAGACCTGCTGGATGCTGACGGATACATCTTCGCCTGCCCCGAAAACCTCGCCGCCATTGCAGGCGTGATGAAAGCCTTCTTCGACCGCACCTATTACGAGGTGCTGGGCCAGATCGAAGGCCGCCCCTACGCCGCGATCATCTGCGCCGGATCGGATGGAGAGAATGCCAAGAAACAGCTGGAGCGCATCTGCACCGGCTGGCGGCTGAAACGCGTAGCAGACACGCCCATCTTCAACGTGGCTGCGCAGACGAAGGATGAGATCCTGGCCGAGAAAACCATCGGTGAGGATGACCTTTCCAAGGCCCGCGAACTGGGCGCAACGCTGGCCGCTGGTCTGGAGATGGGGGTTTTCTGATCGTTCGTTTGAACCTGGCATCGAATGTCGGGTTTCGTGGCTAGCAATAGGAGAGGCTAAATATCCGCTAATAAGTCGCTAGCAGACCGTCGGCTTTTGAAGCTCGCCAGAGAAAAGCCGACACAATATGCCGAACCGAAGCCGGCCCTTCGTTTCCTCGGCGATTGAGGCGGATCTAGCCCCACGTCCCCAGCGCCCGCGTGAAATGTCGGCGGCATAGGGCGGTGTAGCGTTCGTTACCGCCGATTTCGGTCTGTGCGCCCTCGCCCACGGCTTCGCCTGTTTCGGTAGTGCGCAGGTTCATCGTTGCCTTGCGGCCGCAGTGGCAGACGGCTTTCAACTCCTCCAGCGAGTCCGCAATGCCAAGAAGCACGGCGGAGCCGGGGAAAAGGTCGCCGCGAAAATCTGTGCGCAGGCCGTAGCAAAGCACGGGAATGTCGGCCTCGTCCGCCAGTCGCGCGCACTGCCACACCTGCATGGCGGTCAGGAACTGCGCCTCGTCGATCAGCACGCAGGCGGGGCGCGCATCGTCTTCCAGCGCCGCAACCTCGCGCCACAGGTCCGTTCCCGGCGTAAAGCGATGCGCACCGGCGGAAAGGCCGATGCGGCTGGCGATGGCGCGATCCGTGCGGTTATCAACCGCGGCGGTCCACAGCATCGTGCGCATTCCGCGCTCTCGATAATTGAAATCCGCCTGCAGCAGCGTGGTGGATTTGCCCGCGTTCATGCTGGCATAGTAGAAATACAGCTTGGCCATAACCCATGTCATTCCGGCCAAACCGCAGCGCTTTCAAGACCCGCCGGATCGTTGTCCGCGATGATGTGCGCAGTTATTCGTGTTCGTCGTCATCCAGATCGCGCCGAACCTTGGGATCGTCCAGCAATTCCTCGATCCGGCCTGCCTCGTCAAAGCTCTCGTCCGGGCGAAATTGCAGCTTGGGCGCAAATTTCAGGCCAAGGCGCTGGGCAACCTCGCGCTGGAAAAAGGCGGTGTTGGTGCGCAACGCCTTGATGACCACGTCCTCTTCCTCGCCCAGCAGCGGCTTTGCATAGACCTTTGCATTGCGCAGGTCTGGCGACATGCGGACCTCTGTTACGGAGATGTTGGAGGCGCGCAGGGTATCGTCATGCGCCTCACCCCGCGCCAGCAGCTCTGACAGGATATGGCGCACACGCTCCCCCACTTTCAGCAGGCGAACGGACTGATCTTCGGGTTTGGAATGGCGGGCCATCAGTTCGCCTCCTTGCGAAGAAACAGTGCTTGTTCGACATCTCTAAAGGAAACCTCTGGATGTTCACCAACATAACGCCGACAGTATTCTTGATAAACCCCGAATTTGGCGGCGACATTGGCATCAATTCCCCACTTGAGGGTCTTGCAAATGCGACTGTCCCAGATCGCGAAGTGATGCGGTTTCCAAAAGTGTAAAAATTTGCTCGTCCCGACAAAGGAGTTATTTGCGAAGTTATGTAATCTTGTGGGAATTTCATCGTTATTCAAACAAACCGCAACTTCATTGAAACTCTTTGTTTTAGCCGATCTGAATATCGTCGGCATCCATCCGTAGACAATCAGACAACCGAGCCGGACCGATGAAGCGTCCCACTGGCCCTGGCTATCGAACCACTTGGAAATCGCGATATAGTCATCTTTATATATCGCATCATTACCAATCGCTTTGGGAGACGACCCTTTTTCAACTTCACGGACGAAGGAGTGATAACTCTTGTCGTTACCCATCACCCCTCCCCCTCCGGCTTTGCCTGATCGGGCCACTCGACCACCATCGAAGTCGCCGTTGCGCGGGCGCAAAGGCGCGCCTCGTGATCGAACAGTTCGGCTTCCAGAAACACTATACGCCTGCCGGGCTTCACCGCCCGCGCCTTCACCGTGATACGCTCCATCGCCACAGGGCGCAGCAATGACAGGTTGAGGTCCAGCGTCAGTTGCAGTTTCCCGCCCGTGGCAAGGTAAAGCGCCGCGCCGAATGCCTCATCAATCGGCCCTGCCAGCAGGCCGCCCTGTGCCGTGCCGCGCATGGCGGCAAACTCGGCAGGCAGGGTGAAGGCCAGTTCCACGGTCATGCTGTCCTCGTCATAACTGACGAATTCAGCGCCCATCATCTTGGCGGATGGCCATGGAAGTGATGTTGGAAATTCAGTCATCGGCTAACGTCCCCTCCCGTTGCCGGGAGGGGAATCCTTATCACAGCGTGCGCTCTTCCTCGTTCACCTCGTACACTTCAAGCTGGTCACCCGGCTTGATGTCGTTGGTGTCTTCCAGAACGGCACCACATTCCAGGCCAGCGCGGACTTCGTCCACATCGTCCTTGAAGCGTCGCAGTGATGCGATGGTGGTGGCAGAAACGATAACGTCGTCGCGGGTAAGACGAGCGTGTAGACCCTTGCGGATAACACCCTCTTCCACCAGCAGACCGGCGGCCTTGTCCTTCTTGCCGGACTTGAAGACTTCCTTCACTTCCGCACGGCCAACCACGTTTTCAACCTTGAGCGGGCCAAGCTCGCCCAGCAGGTCCTTCGTCATCTCGTCGGTCAGGTGATAGATCACATCGTGATACATCATCCGCACACCATCGCGCTTCACCAGTTCACGAGCCTTGGCATTGGGACGCACGTTGAAGCCGATGATCGGGCACTTAGAACCCGAAGCCAGCATGACATCCGATTCCGTGATGGCACCAACGCCTGCGTGCAGCACGCGGACCTTGATATCGTCGTTGGAAAGATTGTGCAGTGCCGAGGTTATCGCCTCGACAGAACCCTGCACATCGGCCTTCACAACCACCGGCCATTCAACCACGTCCGATTTGTTGAACATCGTGTCGAAACTGGTCGGAGCCAGCGCGGTACGCTTTTCGGTCGCCTTTTCACGGCGATACTCGGCCACTTCGCGGGCGCGCTGCTCGTTTTCGACGACGGTCAGCTTTTCACCGGCTGACGGCACACCGCCAAGGCCAAGAACCTCCACCGGCATGGAAGGGCCGGCTTCCTTGATCTGCTTGCCCTGATCGTTGACGATCGCGCGTACCTTGCCGCTTTCGGTGCCAACAACAAACGTGTCGCCACGCTTCAGCGTACCACGGTTGATCAACACGGTGGCCACAGGGCCACGGCCCTTGTCCAGCTGCGCTTCGATCACGGTGGCTTCCGCATCGCGATCTGGGCGTGCCTTCAGTTCAAGCAATTCGGCCTGCAGCGCGATCTTCTCGATCAGCTCATCCAGACCGGTGCCTTCCTTGGCGCTGATTTCCACGTCCTGCACCTCGCCCGACATGGCTTCCACCATCACCTCATGTTCCAGCAAACGCTCGCGGATCCGCTGGG
>JBASBA010000026.1:0-2030 GCA_049650885.1 Alteraurantiacibacter sp.
CCCGCTACGATAGTGTGCGCGGTCCTTTGTGTTCTTGCCAGTGGCGCACAGGAGAGATAGTCGCGCCCCTATGACCGATCAAGCACCTGCATCACTTTCCGCAAACGGCGATCTTGTGGCCAACGGCAGCAATGCCGGACGCAAATTCCCGCCAAAGGGTAAGCCGCAGATTACCGGCATCAACCGGATCGGGCTGTGGAGTCTCTATATTAAGGAGATCCGCCGCTTTCTCAAGGTGCAGACGCAGACAGTATGGGCACCGGCTGTCACCACCCTGCTGTTCCTGGTGATTTTCACTGTCGCGCTGGGCCGGTCAGGGCGCGAAATCATGGGCGTGAACTTCGGCACATTCGTGGCCCCGGGCCTGATCATGATGGGCATGATGCAGAACGCTTTCGCCAATTCCAGCTTCTCCCTTTTGGCGGGCAAGTTGCAGGGCACGATCATCGATCTGCTGATGCCACCCCTGTCAGAAGCTGAACTGATGATCGGTATCGTGATGGCCGCTATTACGCGCGCCGTGATGGTGGGCGGCGCGGTGGCGCTGGCCATGTGGCTGTATCCCGGTGTGGACATGCATGTGGCGCACCCCTGGGCGGTGGTTTGGTTCGGTTTGATGGGTGCCACGATGCTGGCGATCCTTGGCTTGCTGGCCAGTATCTGGGCGGAGAAATTCGATCATAACGCGGCAATCACCAACTTCGTGATTGCACCACTCAGCCTGCTGTCCGGCACCTTTTATGTCATTTCCAACCTGTCGCCGTTTTTTCAGGCCGTCAGCAAGGCAAACCCGTTCTTTTACATGATCTCCGGATTCCGCTTCGGCTTCTTGGGTTCCAGCGACATTGGCGATACGAACCAGGCCGTCGTCGGGGCCGCGATAGGCGTCGCGGTGCTCAACCTGGTGCTGGGGTTCATCACCTACCGCGTCCTGAAAAGCGGCTGGAAAATAAAGAGCTGATGTCTAGTGCGTCAGGCTGCGGCGCAGAAAATATCGGCCTGCGCGGAAATCTTCGAACAATTGTTCGACCTGCGGATGATCGATCGGATCGCCATCGGTATCGATCGAGAGATTCTGCTGGCTGACATAGGCCACGTAGGAACTGTCGTCGTTCTCGGCCAAGAGGTGGTAGAACGGCTGATCCCGGTCCGGGCGCTGTTCTTCGGGGATCTGCTCGAACCATTCTTCCGAATTGGCGTATACCGGATCGATATCGAAAACCACGCCGCGAAAATCGAATTTGCGGTGTTTGACGATATCCCCGATGGCAAAGCGGGCACGTGACCGGCGGGGCGCATCGATGCGCCTGCCTGCCTGGGATGAATAAAATTCAGAGCGGTCCATTAGGCAAATATATGTCTTGCGCCCAAGGTAACAAGCACCGCCTTTCTGCCATCCCCCGTTTTTACGGACGAAAAGCGCGGAAGGGACTTGGCAAGCGATACTCTGTCGGCTAACCGCCGCGCTTCCAGATCGACTGCGGGTTTTACTGACACCCCATTTGCGGAGAGGTGCCGGAGTGGTCGAACGGGGCAGTCTCGAAAACTGTTGAGCTCCTATGGGGTTCCGAGGGTTCGAATCCCTCCCTCTCCGCCAATCCCTTTCAAAGGCCGCAGTTTTGCTGAAATACCAGCATTTCAGGGGTTTTTAACGACTTCGCTGCTACATTTTCTGCTACACGCTAGGTCGTTGCATGGGGTGATTTTTGCATGAAGGCGGTAAAAGGCTATCGCTATCTCTATCGACGCGGAGATCAGCTATATTTTCGCCGCAGGGTGCCATTGAGTGCGCGGGCCGCGTTCCAGAGCCGCGAAGAGGTCCAGAAGTCGCTCGGCACTGGCACCGTCGCGGAAGCGCGGCATCTTTTGGCGATTGAAGTGGCTGCCTTTGACAAGATGATTGCTGATGCTGCCGGACAGCCTGTGGCAGATGCACTGCGCCATATCGCTCCGGGCGACCAACCAAACCGGGTGGAGATGGAGGAGGCTGTTCGGAAATGGCTCACTGCGCGTTTCGAGCGAGCCGGAGT
>JBASBA010000027.1:0-2026 GCA_049650885.1 Alteraurantiacibacter sp.
CTGGGACAAGCCGCGTGACGTCGCCGAGATCATACTCGAAAGGGCTACGCCTGACTAAGGTTGGACTTGAGCCGATCGCCGACCGTCCGGTATCAGCAATAGCAACACAGATAGTTGCTGTTGCGGCACTTTCACGAGTTTCCCTCTCGCACGAAATCGCCGCTGCGACAGTTCGTTTCAGATGGCCAAACGCCCGTCCGATCGAACTGCGTTCGCTCTGATAGATATGCTTCCAGTTGTCGTCGCCCATGCCGAGTTAGTCGCAGGAAGCGCCGGCGGCCATCTGCAATATCAGCTCGCTCATCAACCAATCCTTCGTCCTTCATGATGGAGATCCATCTGAGGGCGGTGGTTGGAGGAGCTAGAGACGCGATGCATGCGCCGGTGATCGGAACTGCACGGTCGTCGGCTTGTTGCAGATACAGATCGAGCAGCATGTTCCAAGCAGGTTCGGCGAACAGAAATTCGGGAAGATGCCGTTGCCTTCGATGCCGTCCCGTATATTCGGCAAGTGCGGTTAGCACATTATCGCCATGAACCCGATCCGCGCTTTCGATTAGGTAGGCATCAAGCGCGGTTGTGTTCCGGTTGGGCTGCGGTTCTCCAAGAAGATGGTTAGCGATGCGTACAATCAGCCGTAGCCCGCCTTCCAGACCAATGCGCTTTAAATCCATGTCGTCACTCCCGTCCTCATACTAAACACCCGCGGGGGCGCGAAGATCAGGTGATCCAACAGTTCGATATCTAGCGCGGCGGTCATGCTGGCCAGCTTTTGCGTAGAAACGATGTCGTGAGCGCTCGGCTCAACCATGCCGGATGGGTGGTTATGAGCGACCAACAGTCGGGTCGCTCCGCATTCGAGTGCCATTTCTGCGATCGAACGTAAGCGCAATTGAACGAAACAATCGATGCCTGTGGCCACTACGGCGCTGCGCCGTAATTCCGTTCCGATAAGAATTGCGACCGCGAACCGCTCGATGCCATCATGGGGGAGCAGTGAAGCAAGATGCGATGTTAGATCGGTTGCTTTTCTTGAATTTCTTCCAGGCCGTCGCGTCCATCGCGCCACGAACGGTACGGGCCGAAGTGCTTCACGCGCTGGCGGTGAAGTCCTATTCCAACCATTAGGGTTCCCATCAACAGATAGGAGGGAGTGACTGAAAGAATGGCATAGGCGAGTGGCGCAGACGTTACGGATGCGGCAGCGAAATGGGAGAGGACGGCCAAGCCCTGTATAATTGTGAGACACAGCGGATAGATCCTATTTGCGAACAGAGCGATCGCAAGAAACAACGCGAAGGCGACGACATCGAACACCAGTGCGATCGTTTCCACGGTTGTGAACTTCGGCAACGTCTGGATGAGGGAGATCGCGAGAACGTAGCCTCCGCCAAGAAAACCGACGAGTATGGTTGTGGTGGCCCATTCTGGTTTAGCTCCCCAACGCCAAGCGGCGAAGGCGGTGGCGAAGAGCAAGGCATATTGCGCGTAACTTTTATAAATTAGGAGCAAATCCAACATAGCCCTGTCAGTCGCATCACCGCCGGTGCACAATCAAGCTTGGATAGGCACAGCCAATATTTGTTCGTCGATCTCATCCAAAGCAGAGGGAGGCGTTGTGCCGGGTGTGTCAACGACGCCGACCGCTACCCCAACCTTGCTCAGTTCGTCATGGACGCGAAAAAGGTGGTTGGAAGCATCCACCATTGCCTTCTGCGCATTCACGAGGCGGATGATAGCAGCCTGTCCGATATGCGGAGTGGCATCGGGATGGCTCCGCGCAGCAAGCATCCGCTTTCCAAGTTCGAAGGACTGACCAAGAAACTCGTCTCCCAGCGCTTCGGTAGTGCGCAGCTGTGAACGGATTGCAACGCTGTCACGGAACATGCGTCGCTTGGTCGGATTATCAATTTCGATTTTCATTGCGGAACCCTATTTTCCGCAAGGGGTCTCAGCCTGCGGAACCATTTTTCAAAGCGAGGTCAGGTTCACTATTGCCAACAAGCATGTCCAAACTGCTGATCGC
>JBASBA010000028.1:0-3852 GCA_049650885.1 Alteraurantiacibacter sp.
CATCGCTCTCCAAAAGCAGGTGGCACTGTTTTTTCATGCCTTCCTGTGCTTTGTGCCCATACTGCCACCAACAATCGGACTAAATCAACCCGAAGCTTGACTCGGCTCGTCAAACCGCACCAATCAATAGTAAACACAGTCAAGATAGTGGTGGGGGAATGGAAATGGCAAGGCAGGCATACATCGCAAAAATGGCGGCCCTGCTGTCTGTGTGCGCAGCGGCATTTCCGGCGATGGCGCAAGACGAAATTTTTCAGCCGCCGCGTGCAGAGCAATACGCGCAAGTGACCAGCTGGCCTGATTTCACCGGCGTCTGGAATCCTGACTGGTCCATCCTTTTCGGACGAAACGGGCGCGTTCCGGCAACGCCTGTGCTTACCCCGCAGGCGCAGGCCGCTTACGACGGGTTTCTGGCAAAGCAGGAACGCGATGGGGTGGACCAGTTTCTGCAGGTCAATTGCATCCCCCCCGGCATGCCTGCCATCATGCGCCAGCCCTATCCCATAGAATTCCTCTTTTCGCCTGGCCGCGTAACGGTGTTTGCGGAAACCTACTCGCAGGCTCGGCGCATCTATGTCGATGCAGAGCGTGATCTGCCGAAAGACCCTGATCCCCTGTTCAACGGCACTTCGGTGGGGTTTTGGGACGGCAACATGCTGGTGGTGGATACGGTGGGCTTCAATCCGTTCGTCACCTTCATGGTGGGCGTAACCCCGTCAGATGCGATGCGCATCCATGAACATTTCTGGCTGGATGCCGACGGCGTGCTGTGGCTGGAGACGACCATCACCGATCCCGATGTTCTTGCCGAACCCTTCGTGCAAACACTGGCCTATTCACGTCAGCCCGACTGGGAAATTCGCGAATACGTGTGCAACGAGAACAACCGTCTGGTGGATGACGACAACGGCGCCAACGTCGATCTGGGGCTGGATGCGGAGGGCGATCCCTTCGGGCCTCCGGCAGGGGAATAGGCGCCCGGCCGTTGATCGCTAACCGATTGGCAACCAGCTGTGCACTACGGTGCGGAGCATGAACGCACCGTCCATCAATTTTGGCTCCTTTCAGTCCTGCAGCATCGAGGATGCCAGCTGCACCAGCTTGCGCTGGGCCGCGCTGACAAAGGCGGGACAGGTCGTGGCGGCGCTGGCCGGGGTCGAAGCAGAAATGTGCGGCAGGGACGTGCGCAATTTTCCCAGCCTGATGCGCGATGTGCAAGACTGGCGGCGCGAGCTTGCCGACAATGGTTGCGCAGATCTGGCAGCGGTTATGGAGGTTGGCATTTCCGCCTTGCTGACAATCACCGAGCAAAAGGGTGACTGCAAACCTGCTGCCCTTGCCCTGTGGCGAGAATTTGCGGCAGCACGAAGTGCAATGCTTGCCCTGCTGCCGCCTGCTGGACAGGTGGGGCTGCCCCAGCGGTCATCGCCAGAAGCGACGGCAAAACGGGTGTAGCGGGCTTGACCATGTTCGCTTTTCGTTCCAGTTTTGGGGCATGGCCGATTCGCTGATCCAGACCCCCGCCTCCGATTCTTCGGACGATTCCACCACCACCCTTGCGACCGATCCCATTGCGCTGCGCTCTCGCGCTGTGTGCCGGGGTATTGGCCGGTTGTTTGCGCGCAACAATATCTGGGCCCTGCCCGAGATGCCATTGCGCAATGGCCGCCGGGCAGACCTGATGGGCATCGACGCGAAGGGCAAGATTGTGATCGTCGAGGTGAAGACCGCACGCGGAGATTTGCTGGGCGATGGCAAATGGCCTGACTATCTGGATTATTGTGACAGGTTCTACTGGGGCCTGCCGCCGGAACTGGACCGTGCCTGCCTCGACAGCCCGGATTTCAAGCCCGAGTGCTGCGGCGTGATCGTGGCCGACGAATATGATGCGGAAATCGTTCGTCCGGCACCCAGCCACCCGCTTGCCGCCGCGCGAAGGCGGGTGGAGGTGGAGCGGCTTGCGCGTACATCCTTGCGCCGCCTGCTGGTTTCGGCAGACCCGCATTGCAACAGTTGGGGTGCCGATCTGGCGGGATGACGCAGTGGTGATCGCGCCCTCCCCATAAAGTTGCGCCGACCCGCTAACGGCGCTGGAATCTTACGCAAACCTTGCGCATTGCATCGCTTCCCTCTCGCCAGCCGAGGCGTGATACGCCATATGCTGCGGCACATGTTTCTCGCTATCGCCCTTTCTGCCGCCATGATGACTGCCATCGTGGCCGTGCGATACCTGCTCACCAGCGGCGGGTTTGCGTTCGCCACCAGCCGGGTGCGTCCGGGGCTTTATGAAGGTTTGACGCCGCAAATCCGCAAGGAAATGGGCTGGTCGCTCGTATCGGCAGCGATTTACGGCGTACCTGCGGGGATCGTGGCGTGGGGCTGGCAGGATCGAGGGTGGACGCAGATCTACGCCGATATCTCCGCCTATCCGCTGTGGTATCTCCCGCTATCGCTGTTTCTCTATCTTTTCGCGCATGACACCTGGTTTTACTGGACGCATCGCTGGATGCACCGGCCCAAGTGGTTTCGCATCGCGCATGCCGTGCACCATGCCAGCCGCCCGCCCACCGCTTGGGCCGCGATGAGCTTTCACCCGATCGAGGCGCTGACAGGCGCGGTTGTAATCCCTGCGCTTGTTTTCCTGATCCCCGTACATGTGGGCGTTCTGGGCCTCGTTCTGGGCATCATGACCCTGATGGGCGTCACCAATCACATGGGCTGGGAAATGTTTCCGCAACGGCTTGTTCATTCTCGCGTAGGCAATTGGCTGATAACAGCTACGCATCACCAGCGGCATCATGACGAATATCGCTGCAATTATGGCCTCTATTTTCGATTTTGGGATCGCTTGTGCAAAACAGATCGTGGGCTGGCAAAACCCTGACACTCCTTATCGGTGCCACTGCCGCGGTGGCCCTTGGCACGCCAACCGACCATCTGCTGGCACGCACCACGGGTGCGCAGGTTAGCGTGCAGATCACCAATCTGCGCAATCACGATGGCGTGGTTCGCGCCTGCATGACGCGCGATGCAGACCGTTTTCCGCGCTGCCAGGGGTCCGCACAGGGATATAGCGTCGTCGTGCCCGCCGGACAGGCTGCCATTTTGCATTTCGACGGCGTCGCACCCGGCACCTATGCCATCGCCTTGCTCCATGACGAGAACGACAACGGCAAGGCAGATCGCGTGCTGGGCATGATGCCACGCGAGGGGTTTGGCTTTTCCAATGATGCGCCGGTCAAGATGGGTCCGCCCGCTTTCTCCGAAGCGGCCATCACCGTTGGTGCGAGGTCGATGCGCCAGACGATCCAGATGCGATACATGCTTTGATCGGGGTGGGTTCGTAAGAAAAATCCATCGCCATTTCGCCGCACAACTTCACCAATTTTTTACCAAAAATCGCCAAAGGTGTCTTTGCCACGAAGACATAGGAAAGGCGATTTCGGCATGGATACACTGCGCGGTAGTTTCGGAGCGCTCGACACGGCGGACCTCGGGCCGGGACTCGATTCGATCGAAGATGAACACGACGAGTCGGTAGACAACACCCCGCCTCCGGCCATCGGAACCGACGAGCGGCGGATGCAGGTGCGCGCCTATAATTTCTGGGCCAGCCTTCTCGACGATCGCAACTTCCCCGGAATCGATGATCTCGATCCCGAAGCATTGCCCGACTTTGGCCCCAACAGCGTCCTGCTGGATTTCTCGCGCGGGCTGGAAAATCCGGAAGTCGCCTATCTCGGCGATCGGCTGGCGCTGGAATGTGACGCCAGTACGGATAATATCGAACAGCTTTCCGACGTGCCTGCGCGTTCGCTGCTGAGCCGTATCACCGATCATTACATGCAGATC
>JBASBA010000029.1:0-2456 GCA_049650885.1 Alteraurantiacibacter sp.
GCTTGTGCCAGTGATCCACGCTGGCCATGCCACCGCAACGTCCGGCAGGATGATCTCACCGTCCGCGAAGCCAATGCGTTACACCCGGTCCATCGCACGTGAACTCGTGGATGGTGCAATTTTCACCGTCGTGCGGGAATTCAACGTCAGTTTCTTACCGGTTGAGAACGGTTACATGCTGAACGGCCAGCAATTGCTCGCCAGGGTAGATGCCCCGCCCCAACTGGCGGAATTTGCGACCATGGAGGAGGCGCGTGACGAAAGCGGCCTGTTTCCAATCGTGCTGGATTCGTATGGACAGATTCTCAGCGCGGATATCGCTCAGCCCGATGAAAGAGTGTTCGGCCGCGCGGTAGAAACCGCTCTTGGCAGGCTGACTGCTCAGCCTCTCCACTCCGATGAGCGTAAGCAATTCACGCAGCTGCTCAATGTCATTCAGCAGGCCGGGCAGCATGTGGCAGCCTATCTGCCCATCGATCTCTTTGCTCCGGCAACAAGCTATCGCCATGATGAGCGTGATATAGCCCTGCCCGGCGGCGCCCACGGCAAGGTAGAGACTTCGTTCGAGAGTGACAGCTGCGCGATCACCGGCCTGATGCAAACGGCGCGGCGCAAAGTCGTGACACAAGTTGAGGCAACGCAGCGCGCAACTCTTGAAAGCTGGAGCCTTTCGCTGGTGTGACGCTGGGTTCAAGACGATAACGGGGCCGTAATTCATCAACGGTATTATTTTACCTCCTCTGAAACACGCTGATTTGCTTGACTTGCGCGGCCCTAAGCGACAAATGCCGCGCCTTCGCTGCTTCGATAGCGGGTAGAACACCTGCGATTCGAACAGTGGCGATCCATTCGCACTGACTTTTGAGGAATTTTAGCCATGAAGGCTCTGAGCAAGATCACCCGGTCGATCAAGCCGGCCGAGGTCGAAAAGAAGTGGCACATCGTCGACGCCGAGAATCTCGTCGTCGGTCGTCTGGCTTCGATCATCGCCAACATCCTGCGCGGCAAGCATAAGCCGACCTATACCCCGCACGTCGATTGCGGTGACCACGTCATCGTTATCAATGCCGACAAGGTGAAGTTCACCAGCAACAAGGCCGGCAAGAAGATTTATTACAAGCACACCGGCTATCCCGGTGGCCTGAAGGAAACCACTGCCGAGAAGATTCTCGACGGTCGCTTCCCCGAGCGCGTGCTGGAAAAGGCTGTCGAGCGCATGATCCCCACGGGTCCGCTTGGCCGCGCGCAGATGATGGCGCTGCACCTTTATAACGGAACCGAGCATCCCCATGACGGCCAGAAGCCCGAAGTGCTCGACGTTGCCTCGATGAACCGCAAGAACAAGGTGTCCGCATAATGGCTACCGAAGAAAACAACACCGCAACCGATCTTGCCGACCTGAAGGAAGTGGTTGGCGATGCTCCTGCAGCAGATGCTGTCGAAGGCGAGAATGCAGCACCGGCGGCGCCGACGATGCCCCTGCGCGAACAGGAAATTGACGCTCAGGGCCGCGCCTATGCAACCGGTCGCCGCAAGGATGCCACCGCTCGCGTGTGGTTGAAGCCCGGCACCGGCAAGGTTACCGTCAACGGCAAGGATCAGGAAGTTTACTTCGCGCGTCCAACGCTGCGTCTGGTGATCAACCAGCCGTTCACGATCTCTGACCGCGAAGGCCAGTACGACATCGTCGCTACGGTTTCGGGCGGCGGTCTTTCCGGTCAGGCCGGTGCGGTGAAGCATGGCATCAGCCAGGCCCTGACCCGTTATGAGCCTGCCCTGCGTGCCACGATCAAGGCTGCTGGTTTCCTCACCCGCGACAGCCGCGTTGTTGAGCGTAAGAAGTACGGCCGCGCCAAGGCTCGCCGCAGCTTCCAGTTCAGCAAGCGCTAATTATCGCAGCGCTACGGCGCAGCTTAAGAGTTTCCTCGACGGAGGAAAATGCGAAGGGCGGCTCCCACGAGGGGTCGCCCTTTTTGCGTTGCGTCGTGTGGAGCTTCGTGTGGAACTGGCGGACGATCGCCGTAGCGATCTAGTGAACGGGTTCACCAAGGAGGGATTCTACCTCCGCAAGCAGCTGGTCGATCGATAGTGGTTTTGCCAGATAACCACTCGCGCCTGCCCGCCGGATACCCTCCTCGTCCCGCTTGCCGGCATAGGCCGTTATCGCGAGAATCGGTATGCGCGCGGTTTCCGGATTGCGCTTGATCTCACGAATCAGCTTGCGGCCGGACACATGCGGAAGGTGGATATCCATGGTGATAAGATCGGGCGAAAACTCGTCCACGGCGTCCAGCACATGGGCGCCATCGTCTACAAGCCTCAACTCGTAGCCGCGTTGCTTGAAGACTGCTTCGTAGAACATACGGTTCAGTAGATCATCTTCAACGATGAGGAGCTTTGGCACCATTTCGTTGAACTACACATAAATGACTATGCACGATGCAGCTGTTGCGACC
>JBASBA010000030.1:0-6835 GCA_049650885.1 Alteraurantiacibacter sp.
GATGCAAAGGGCGCGCGCCCATGGGTAAAACCGGGAACGCCGGAACTGATGCACCGTGTAGGCGGGATCGAAAAGCACGAGACGACGGGCAATATTGATTATTCACCCGACAATCACCAGCGCATGACCCAACTTCGCCGTGACAAGGTGCTGGGCATAGATGTGCCCGATCAGGATGTTGCCTGGGGCGACGACAGCGGCGATCTTGTCGTCGTTGGCTGGGGTAGTACCTATGGCCCGATCAAGCAGGCGGTGAACCGCTGGATCGATAAGGGGGCGAAGGTCAGCCACGTGCATGTGCGCCACATCTGGCCCCTGCCTGCCAATCTCGGCACCATGCTGTCGCGTTTCAAACATGTGCTGGTGCCTGAGATGAACACCGGCCAGTTCAAGACCGTGCTGCGCGACCAGTTTCTGATCGATGCCGAAAGCCTGACCAAGACAAGTGGCCAGCCCTTTCAGATCGCGGAGATGGAAGAAGCCATCGGTCGCTGCCTCGATGATAAATGCGCAGGCAAGATCCTGGCCAATGATCAGCAGCTTCCCAACACGGCGGAGGCCGAACAATGAACGAACTTACCAAGATCGAAACCACGCTGAAGGATTGGGAAACCGATCAGGAAGTGCGCTGGTGTCCCGGTTGCGGCGATTACGCCATTCTCAAGGCCGTGCAGCGCACCCTGCCGCAGCTTGGCTGTGATCCGAAGAACACCGTTTTCGTATCGGGCATCGGCTGCTCCAGCCGTTTCCCTTATTACATGGAAACTTACGGTTTTCACACGATCCACGGGCGTGCACCGGCCTTTGCCACGGGCATAAAGCTGGCCAATCCCGATGTTGATATCTGGATGGTCACGGGTGACGGCGATGGACTTTCCATCGGCGGAAACCACCTGATGCATGTGCTGCGGCGCAATGTGAACATGCAGATCATGCTGTTCAACAATGAGATTTACGGCCTGACGAAGGGCCAGTATTCGCCTACCAGTCGGGAGAACACGCGTTCGCCCTCGACGCCGCTTGGCTCTGTCGATCATCCTGCCAATCCGTGCGCCTTTGCCCTTGGCAGCGGCGCGCGCTTTGTCGGGCGTGGGATTGATGTTTCCAAGAACCTGCCCGATGTTCTGAAGGCTGCCCATGCCCATCAGGGTGCGGCGTTCATCGAGATTTTCCAGAATTGCATCGTTTACAACAAGGATGTGTTCGACGACTTCGCCAAGCCCAAGGGCGCGGATCAGCAACAGTTGTGGCTGGAGCATGGCAAACCAATGCTGTTCGGCAGCGAGAAGACCGGCGGCATCAAGGGGCTGAAGCTCAATCCGCAGACTTTGTCTTTCGAAGTGGTCGATGTTGGTGATGGCGATGCGGAGGCAGCGGGCGTGCTGGTGCACGATGCTACCAATCGGATGCTGGCGCATATGCTGGTGGAATTGCCGTTTGGCGAATTTCCCATGCCACTGGGCGTGATTTACGATGATCCCGCAGCAACTTATGAAGCTGTGGTTCATGAGGAGAAGCGCCGGGCCAGCGAAGGCAAGGACACCAGTCTGGCCGGCCTTCTGGCGAAGGGGCAGACATGGACAGTCAGCGGGACTGCCGCTGACCCAATCTAGCACTTGCTTGCGCACCGCATGATGCGGCACTAGGATAAAAGCGTAATTAGTGCAGGGGCATAGGGGCGATTGCGGTAACGTGCCGCAATCCTGGCAACGGGGACTTTGAACATGCGGATGGCAGCTCCTTCAGAGCTGGTCCAGGACGGGCGAAGCATTTTCAGGTCGTTTACAGTGCAGGTGATCGCCTGTGTGCTGCTGGGAACCGTGCTGCCACCCTTTATCTACTTTGGCCTGGACCCTTCCGCCTTTCAGACGGCGACGTTACAACACAGCCTTATCGCCTCGATCATCGCACTCGTCGCAGGCATCTTTTTTGCCCGCCGGGTGAACATATACCCCGGCGTCAAACAGCTTGGTGCGGTGGTGCCCACTTTCATCGCCAGCTTTGGCGCCGTGGCGCTGGCGATCCTGGCGTTCCGCTTCGATTATTCGAACCAGGTTCTGTTGCTGAATTTCATCGCTTCGGTGGCGGCGTATATCGCGGTGATAAGCCTTGCGACGAAAGTTGGGCGATCAACCTTTTACGCTGTTCCCGGGGGCCGTATCGATCGCCTTGCCAATGTCGGGCTGGTAGTGGAAGTCCTTCCGACAGCCGCCCTGCCTGCACACGAAGGCGCGATCATCGTGGCAGATTTGCATGCCGATCTGGATGACGGGTGGGAGCGGTTGTTAGCCACGGCCGCATTGGAAGGCGTGCCAGTGTTTCATTTCAAACAAGTCTACGAGGCAGCGACTGGCAAGGTGTGGGTGGAGCATCTCTCCGAAAACAGTTTCGGTTCGCTTCTCCCCAATATGACCTTCATGCGGCTGAAGCGACTGTTCGACATGACGGTAGTGCTGGTATTGCTGCCGATTTTATTCGCGCCACTGTTGGTGATTGCGCTGCTGGTGCGGCTGGATTCCCCTGGCCCGATACTCTTTCGACAAAAGAGGGTTGGCTTTCGTGGCCGTCCGTTCACGGTTACCAAGTTTCGGACAATGAAGGTTGAGCTTTTGCCTGACGACATGGAAAGCCGCCGGGTCAGTGCGATGACGGGCGAGAACGATCCGCGCATCACGCAACTGGGTGCATTCTTGCGCCGCACGCGGATTGATGAACTGCCGCAGATGTTCAACATCCTGCTAGGCCATATGAGCTGGATCGGCCCGCGTCCCGAGGCGGTTGACCTGAGCAACTGGTATCAGAAGGAGATACCCTTCTATGATTACCGTCACATCGTTCGGCCCGGCATTACCGGCTGGGCGCAAGTGAACCAGGGCCACGTTACCGATCTGCAGGATATAGATCACAAGCTGCAGTTTGACTTTTATTACATCAAGAACTTCTCCTACTGGCTGGACTTCCTGATCCTGATGCGCACGGCGCAGGTGGTAGTCACAGGTCATGGCGCAAAGTGATATCTAGCTATGCTTCGGATAATAATCGCAGGCCTGCGCTGGCTCACTGCCGCGGCACCTCTTACGTCCGGCGCTAATGGATAATCTCACTCACTCTCTTACAGGCGCGTTGATCGGGCAGGCCGGGTTGAAGAGGAAGACGGGCCTGGCGATGCCTGCGCTGATTATCGGCGCCAATCTGCCCGATGTGGATGCGGCCTGCTTTTTCTGGCTGGAGGGAGTGGAGTCGCTCGCTTTCAGGCGCGGGATTACCCACGGCCCGGTCGCACTGCTCCTCCTCCCGCTGTTACTGGCTGGCCTGCTATATGGCTGGGACTATTGGCAGACGCGGCGAGGAAAGCGGCCGGAAGGGCGATTACCGGTACATTTTGGCTGGCTCTTTGGCCTGGCGTTGATCGGATGCCTTACCCATCCGGCGCTGGACTGGATGAATGTCTATGGCATCCGCCTGCTGGAGCCGTTTTCCAGTCGCTGGTTCTATGGCGATGTGCTGTTCATTATTGATGTATGGCTCTGGGCCTTGCTGATCGCCGGCACCTGGCTTTCGCGCCGACGTGAAAAGCGTGGAGGCGACTGGCGTGGTGCGGCGCGGATGGCTCTGGGAATCTGCGGCCTTTACCTTGCCGCCAATTTTGCCATCTCGCAATTTGACCGATCAGGTAATACGGCGTTTGGCGAAACGATTTCCTCTCCTGCGCCACTGGCATTCTGGCAGAGGGAGAGCATCGGTGTAAGCGGCAGCGGCAGTTACTTCGTCGATGGAAAGAGAATTGGCGACACTCCACTTTCGTCGTGCGATCTGGAAGCGGCACGCGAAAAAGACGATCAGATCGCGGCTTTCCTGTTCTGGAGCCGGGCGCCTGTAATCACGCGGCAGCGGGATGGAAGTTACCTCCTTGGCGATGCGCGTTATTATAGCGTGGAGGAGGGCCGGTTTAGCGTGACCCTGCCCGATGGTCTGTGTGTGGAACCCCGCGGAACCTGATTTCGTTGGCCCGTTGAAGGGGAATACGATTGTCCAAACCGCAAATAGTCTGGCTGCGACGCGATCTGCGCTTGTGCGACCATGCAGCATTTACCGTTGCCGCACAGGAAGGGCCGGTCATACCGGTCTACATTCTTGATGACGAGACACCAGGTGATCGCAAGCTGGGCGGGGCAAGCCGGTGGTGGCTGCATCACGCCCTGGAATCGCTTGAGAAAGATCTTGGTCGGCACGGCTCCCGGCTTATACTGCGACGCGGCAGCGTTTGCGATGTCCTGAAGGGTCTGGCCGAGGAAACCGGAGCGGACGCTATTCACGCTATCCGCCATTACGAACCGTGGTGGCGGCGCGCGCAGGGCAAGCTGAAGGATCTTGTAGATCTGGAACTGCACGATGGGAATTATCTGCTGCCCCCGGGCACGGTAACCACCGGCGGTGGCACTCCATACAAGATATTCACGCCTTTCAAGGACTCGATGTTTGCCGCTATCGATGGTTTCGACATCTTGCCCGAGCCAATCCTTTCCAGTCCTGAAAGCTGGCCTAAAAGCGATACGTTGGACGATCTGGATCTTCTGCCCACCAATCCTGATTGGGCAGGTGGGATGCGTGATTTCTGGGAAGACCAGCATGGTACTGGTGCGGCGATGAACCGCTTTGATGAGTTTCTGGAGGTCAGCAAGAATTACACGGATGATCGCAACCTGCCAGGCGATGATGCTACCAGCCGAATGTCCCCGCACCTGCACCATGGCGTGGTAAGCCCGCGCATGTTGTGGGACGCGATGAGCCGCTACACCAGCGATGGCGCACGCATGTTCCGCGCAGAACTGATATGGCGTGATTATGCGCAAAATCTTGTCTGCCAGTTCCCGAACTATGGCGAAGAATCATACCGTGACCTTTACACGACCAATTTCTGGCGCAATCCCAATCGCGGACACGTGATCGAGGATGAGTTGGAGGCTTGGCAAAAAGGCCAGACGGGTTATCCGATCGTCGATGCAGGCATGCGCCAGCTTTGGGCAACAGGGTGGATGCACAACCGCGTGCGAATGATCGCCGCCAGCTTCCTTGTCAAACACCTGCTGATAGATTGGAAGCATGGCGAAGAATGGTTCTGGGATACGCTGGTGGATGCCGATTACGCGAGCAATGGCACGAACTGGCAATGGGTCAGCGGCACCGGGGTGGACAGCAACATGTTCGTACGGATCATGGCACCACTCAGCCAGAGCGAGAAGTTCGAGGCAGGCGACTATATCCGCGAATGGGTGCCTGAACTGGCCGATCTGGGGGATGACACGGTGCATGATCCAGAGGCGCATGGATGCAAGCCGGACAACTATCCGGGCAAGCTGATCGGGCACAGGGAAGCGCGCGAGCGGGCCCTTGCAAATTACCGTGAGCACAAGGGCTGAGAACATCTTGAGGTAGCGACACAACGCCGCCATAACGCGCGCCATGGATGCGGGTCATGCAAGGGGTGGGGTGCTGCTGGACAGCGGCGAACGTTTCGGTGTGAAACCGGGGGTGCTTGCGCGATTGTTCGTGCCCGCTGTTTCCCGGATTCTCGATTCGTATGATGCGGGCCTGACAACGGGCACCATTCATGGCACCTTGCCCGACGGAACCAAGCGCACGCTTGGCGGCAATGCACCCGGCTTTGAGTGCGAGGTGACGCTGCACGATTGGCGTGGGCTTTTGCGAGTGGCAACCGGCGGCTCTGTTGGATTGTACCAAGCGTGGGAAGCGGGGGAATGGTCCAGCCCTGATCCGGTTCAGTTGTTTGCCCTGTTCATGGCCAACGCTACTGCGTTGGGCGATGCCGCGCGTGCCAAGGGCCCGTGGCGCTGGGCGGCAAGGGCGATGCACGCGCTCAAGCGCAACACCCGCGAAGGCGCGGAGAAGAACATTCATGCGCATTACGATCTGGGCAATGATTTCTACGCCAGCTGGCTTGATCCCACGATGACCTATTCCAGCGCGCTGGATTATGCGGGCGATGGGCTGGAGGCAGCACAATATCGCAAGTGGAACGCGCTGACAGACAGGATTGGCGATGCGGCGAGCGTCCTTGAAATCGGTTGCGGCTGGGGATCGCTGGCTGCACACTTGTCAGGTGAGCAGCGCGATGTCACCGCGATCAGCATCTCCGATCGCCAGCTTGATTGGGCGCGAGTCAACAATCCCGGGCCTGATTTCCGCAAATGCGATTATCGAGACATGGCGGGCCAGTTCGATGCGATCGTCAGCGTCGAGATGGTGGAGGCGCTGGGGCGCGAATATTGGCCCACCTTCATGGATTGCGTCGCCAGAAATCTGAAGCCCGGTGGCCGCGCCGCGATCCAGTATATCTCCATCGCTGACCCGATCTTCGATGATTACGCCGCCAGCGCCGATTTCATCCAGGCTTACGTCTTTCCGGGCGGAATGCTGATCCGCACCAGTGAATTTCGGGAATTGGCAAAGCAATGCGGCCTTCGCTGGAGCGATCAGCGCGACTTCGGCATCGACTACGCCGAGACCCTGGCAGCGTGGCGTCGCCGGTTTGACGCGGCTTATCGCGATGGGCTTCTTCCTGAAGATTTTGACAAGCGTTTCCGAGACTTATGGCGCTTTTATCTGATGTATTGCGAAGGCGGGTTTCGCGGTGGCGGCATCGATGTGCACCAGGTAACCCTGGTCAAGGACCTGTGATGACAAAATGGATCTTGGGAATTGTGGCCGTGCTGGGTTTGGTGGCAGGTGCATTCTGGATTTCACTGGATGATGAACAGCGCGAATTGATCGTCAACATGCCCACCGATCGCGATGTCCTGTTTTGGCCCGAAGA
>JBASBA010000031.1:0-1679 GCA_049650885.1 Alteraurantiacibacter sp.
GAACACGACCGTGAACCAGCGGCCGCTGGTGCGGGTCGGCGACGTCGTGACCAAGGGCGACATCATCGCCGACGGGCCGTCGACGGAGCTCGGCGACCTCGCGCTCGGGCGCAACGTGCTCGTCGCGTTCATGCCGTGGAACGGGTACAACTTCGAGGACTCGATCCTCCTCTCCGAGCGCATCGTGCGCGACGACGTCTTCACCTCGATCCATATCGAGGAGTTTGAGGTCATGGCCCGCGATACCAAGCTCGGTCCGGAGGAGATTACCCGCGACATCCCGAACGTCTCCGAGGAAGCGCTCCGCAACCTCGATGAGGCCGGCATCGTCTATATCGGCGCCGAGGTGAATGCGGGTGAGATCCTGGTCGGCAAGATCACGCCCAAGGGCGAATCGCCCATGACGCCGGAGGAGAAGCTGCTCCGCGCCATCTTCGGCGAGAAGGCGTCCGACGTGCGCGACACGTCCATGCGCGTGCCCCCGGGCGTCACCGGCACCGTCGTCGAGGTCCGCGTCTTCAACCGGCACGGCGTCGAGAAGGACGAGCGCGCGATGGCGATCGAGCGCGAGGAGATCGAGCGCCTCGCCAAGGACCGGGACGACGAGCTCCAGATCCTCAACCGCAACACGTTCGGGCGCCTGTCCGACATGGTCGTCGGCAAGGAGGGCGTCGCGGGGCCGAAGGGCTTCAAGAAGGGCGAGACAATCACCAAGGAGGCTTTCGAGGCCGCCGACCGGATGACGCGCTGGCAGTTCGCTGTCGCTGACGACGACGCCATGGCCGAGATCGAGGCGCTGCGCGGCTCTTACGACGATTCCAAGAAAGCCCTCGAGGCCCGGTTCATCGACAAGGTCGACAAGCTGCAGCGCGGCGACGAGCTGCCGCCCGGCGTCATGAAGATGGTCAAGGTCTACGTCGCCGTGAAGCGCAAGATCCAGCCGGGCGACAAGATGGCCGGCCGTCACGGCAACAAGGGCGTCGTCTCCAAGATCGTGCCGGTGGAGGACATGCCGTTCCTTGCCGACGGCACGCATGTCGACATCGTCTTGAACCCGTTGGGCGTGCCGAGCCGCATGAACGTGGGTCAGATCCTCGAGACGCATCTCGGCTGGGCCTCGGCTGGCTTGGGCAAGCAGGTGGCGCAGGCCGTCGAAGCCTACCGCGCCGGCGAGGGCTCGCAGGGCATCCGCGACGTGTTGGACGGCGTCTACGTCAAGGAGGCCGACGATGTCGCCGCGATGAACGACGAGGAGCTTGTCGAACTCGGCGACAACCTCTCCAAGGGCATCCCGATGGCCACGCCCGTCTTCGACGGTGCCAAGGAGGCGGACATCGAGATCGCGCTAAAGCGAGCCGGCCTCAAGGAGAGCGGTCAATCGACGCTCTTCGACGGGCGCACGGGCGAGGAGTTCGATCGTCAGGTAACGGTGGGCTACATCTACATGCTCAAGCTCCATCACCTCGTCGACGACAAGATCCATGCCCGCTCGATCGGCCCCTATAGCCTCGTCACCCAGCAGCCGCTGGGCGGTAAGGCGCAGTTCGGCGGCCAGCGCTTCGGCGAGATGGAGGTCTGGGCGCTTGAGGCCTATGGCGCTGCGTATACGCTTCAAGAAATGCTGACGGTGAAGTCGGACGACGTCGCCGGCCGCACCAAGGTCTACGAAGCCATCGTCA
>JBASBA010000032.1:0-6224 GCA_049650885.1 Alteraurantiacibacter sp.
CATCGCCGGACTCGTCGTGCTGCTCGAGCTGAGATGCTACCGGAGGCTCTCCCGCGCATTCGGCCGCTTCCGCCACCGGAGCCCACAGGACACCGAATGCGGTGCACAGAGTGATCAGCTGCAGCAAGAGGGAGCGGGCGAAGAGCCGGGTCATCCCGTGTCCGGTAGCATTGGCGGCTTGGCTGCGAAAGAACTATCTCGCGAGACGGAATGTGATTTCATAACAAGACCATCGATCTACTTCGACGCGCGATTAATTTGAGCTGGCGATTGATCAAGCACACGGCTGATCTCCGGCTCTATCTCCATCCGGGCGAATGCGCTTATATTCGAACGACCACTGTTACCAATTGGAAGTCTGCCGGTGATGTTGCCTATGGGGGCAAGGGAAAGCCTGAATATCTGCCCGCGAACCTCGCGCCAATCACGTGTCCTCCATGCAAGCTGAAGCATGCGCCAATGTGAAATGCAGTGCGGCTTCAAACGTTCTTGGGCAACGACGTGGGCCCGTTCGAGATGGTGCCAGGCTTCCTCGAACTTCTTCTCCTCCCATGGCCTTGGCCGCGCATCGGTATTCCTCTGCGAGGAATTCATCCCTGTTGGGAATTGCACCCCTATCCATGAGCTAGTTCCTGGCGTGCCTGGCTGAAGACTTCGACGCTGCCCCAGATCGCCAGCCCCGCCATGATCGCCGCCACAAGTAAATCGGGCCATGCCTGTTCTGTGCCGAACACCCCTAACGCCGCGCCCAGGACCGCAATGTTGCCGATCGCGTCATTGCGCGAGCAGATCCAGACGGATCGCATGTTGGAATCGCCTTCGCGGTAACGGAACAGCAACAGCGCGACGAATACGTTGACCACCAACGCCAGCGTGCCGATCACGCCCATGGTCTGGGGCTCCGGGTTCGATCCAGCGACAAGGCCGTAGATTGCATAGCCGATCACCCATACGCCGAAAGCGAGCATGGTCGCGGCCTTCATCAGCGCGGCCTTGGCACGCCACGAGAGCGCTAGGCCTGGCGAGGGCAAGTTTCCAACATTCAATATCCTTTACCTGTCAATACGGTGCGGGCGTTGCGCCTTGTTTAGGTCCCGCGATAGCTGAGAAGGTTTAACTATTTCTAATTGCACGATATTTTCGGAAGGATTTGGCTTGGCAAGCCCGCTGCGACCTTGAGCAACCAGGGCGGCGCGAGAACGCACCGGCCCTTGTGATACAGTTTCAATTTCTAGCTAGGCGGCTTTGCGCGCTGCACGCGGCCTTCGCAGGCGGTCCGGCAGCAGGGTGGTATCGAATGGCTTGACGTGCTTCGTCACCACCGGGATCGCATCTACCGCTTCCTTCAGCAGCGGAATGTGATCCTTCGAATAGCGCCCCTGCGTCTCCCCTTCGAGCGCGTGACCTGCAAAGTCCGCAGCGACCGACTCTGAAATCTTCGCACCCTTCAGGGAATTGATAGCAGTGTGGCGAAACGCATGGATGCCCTGACCGCTAGATACGAAAGGCAATGCTTTTGCTATCTTGGTCCAGATGCGCTTGTAGTAAGCATCACCCATCGTGCCCTTCCCGCTTTCCGCAGCCAGCTCGGGAAACAGCAACATTTCGCCAGCATCGCGGAGCGCAGCAACATATGCTGGCAGGCCGAGACCTATCAATTCGTCGGCGACTGGCAGTTTTCGTTCGGAGCTGATGGTCTTGATCCTGCGCGTTTCGTTGTCACGGATGTGGAAGAGCCAGACGCCATCTTCTTCGACTACGTCGCCAACTTCCATTCCGCAGATTTCATCGCGGCGCATGCCGGAATACCAGGCGATCAGCGGCACCCAATACCAGGCATCGTGAACAAGTAGATCGCCGGGCTCCATGCGTTTCAGGTGCGATTTGGCTCCGGTCCAAGGAGGTAGACTGAAGAGTTCCTCACCCTGTGCGACTGTATATGCTGAGCGCAGGCTGCGCTGATTGCGCCCATCTTTCACGATGAATGCTCTATAGTCGAGTTTGGCCAAGGGGTGATACTCGCGGAACCAGTCGGTCAATTGCCGCAAAAAGCCCCAGTGGCGGTTGGTGGTGATGGCGTTGAGGCCGAGGTCATCCTCGGTCAGGTATTGAGCCGCCTCTCCAGCCTCGGTTTTGCCCGATCTGCTCTCGGCATCGCGCTCCGCGGCTTCTTTATCCTTGGCGATCTTGGCCGCGTATTCTTCCACGATCTCCTGGATCGTCATCTCGCGTTGCCGCTTCGATTTCCGAAACGTGGCTCCGTGCAGTTTCTGGAAACAGCGATTCAAGTCTACCAAATTTTTCTGGGTAACTTGCGCCAGAGGTCTGCCACCCATTACCTCTTCCAGAAACTGGGCCGGCAAGCGGAACTGCTCGCGGGTTTTCGCCGTCCACGGTTTTTCCCCGCTCCTGCTCTCCGTTCCATCCGCGCCGCCTGTCCGCGGATGTTCCGCGAAGAACTCCTCGACCGCTTCAGTAGGCGTCATGGTCGCCCAGGGACCGGCCACCGTCGGCTCTGCGGCAACAGGTGCAACGGGCGTTACTGGCACCGCCGAACATTGCGCAGTCGGCTCGTATTCGGTCATGGGGACAGGCGCATAAGCCGCACCCGGGTTCGCAAGCACCTCCCGGAATTCGCGGATCGCCACGATGCGCGCCTCGTTCACGACCTTGCGTGCCATGGCTTCGCGCAACGCCGATTGCTCCAGGCCAATTTCCGCCAGCCGCGCCACTGCGGCATCCTCGCCCCCCTCGTGTTCGATCGAATCTGCCAGGTCGGACCAAGCCACAATAACGATGGGCTCATCGTCATTGTCGGGATCGATTCGAGCAACGAGGAAGTCCTCGACCTTACCCTGCATCGCGCCGTCCTGTGCAGCCATTTCGCTGGCACCGAGGCGCAGCCTGAGCGCCTTGCCTATGTCATCATGGTCATCTGGCGGGAGGATGTGGAGGCTGGCGTGCATTGCCTCGAGGCGGTCGCGCTCGACCAGCATCTGGCGCCGGTAGATCTCGGCTCGCTGCGCACCCGTCAGCCCGTCGCGTGTCATCTTGCTCATCATGTTCATCGCGACCCTCTCGCAAATCAAGGTCAGCGCGGGCGCGAGCAAGGCTGCGCGCCTGCGGCTGGTTGTCTTGAGCGAGAGGCGTAGCCGGAAAGGCTTATCAGCCCCTAAACGACTGAGTTTTCGATAATAATACGTGCCCTGCTTGCGGGTGACGTTCTGAATGCCACACATTTGTCGTGGTCCCCTTCCGTGGCACCCTGCCGTGGTAAGCCGCGGCCGGGCTGGATTGGGAAACGTGGCTTTTCAGATACTTGGGCGATTTTCGTCTGGGGTTCCTGCCGCCCCAGCCAGTTTTTCTTCAATCATCGCAACCATCGTCCTGCGCGCTGCTGATAAGAGCATCGGTGTGGCCAATGGGTATGTGCCGCAAACCGTGCGTTGATTGTGCACCTTTCGCCGTTTTGCGCATTGGATGGAAAGGGGCATCTCTTTGACCAATCCAGATGTCGATGAGGCAAAATGACTCAACCCGACGCGGCGCACTCGACAATTCCGACCTTCTGATCTCGCAGGCTTTCGTGGGCAACGAATGGATGGATGGTGATGGCAAGCGCGCGGCCTCGATGAAGAAGCTGGGCCTGGAACTGGGCGGCAATGCGCCACTGTTGATCTTTGACGATGCCGATCTGGATACCGCGGTCGAAGCAGCCTCGTTGGCCAAGTTTCGCAACGGCGGGCAAAGCTGCATCGCCGCAAACCGCATCTATGTGCAGGACGGTTTCCGCGACAGGTTTCTCGACAGCTTCGCAAAGCGAGTATCGGCCATGAAGGTGGGGGGACGGCTTTGCTGAAGATAGCGACCGCGCAATTGCCCATCGCCTTGATGCCGCTGTCGCACCGCGTCCAGCCCGGCTATCGATTGCGTTTCGTCATCGCGGGGGCCGATCCGCGCCAGCGCAATCTGGACGAGGTGAGGCAGGATCCGGCACCCGTCTTCAACGTGCAGCGCGGATGGCAGGCGGCCTCGCGGATCGATCTGCCTCTGCGTGCGGCGAAGGATACGCAGCTTGTTGCCGGACAGGTGGGAGACGCCGGAGGGCGCGGATCTTATCCGGCTGAGCGCCAGCCATGCTTTACGCGAATTTGCCAGTCACGGCTTTCTGGTGATCGCCAACGGCACCGCCCGTGCCGAACAGGCGGTGTTGCCCCAAATACGATCTGCACACACCCGTCGGGCGCCTATAAGGATGCCTGCTCCTCTCGCGTTGCAAGCACGAAGCCGGTGACGCTGACCGTGCTGGCCACCAGAACGACCAACGCGGCCCCCGTGGCCCCGCGCCAGTCTATCAGCCAGGGCAATGCGATCAGCGCGGCCAGAGTGGGAACGGCGCGCAGCACGAAATTGGTGATCGCGCGCCCCTTCGCCACCAGCAAGGCCTCCAGACTGGCGCCTGCAAGTTCTAACGATGCAGCAGCGGCAAGGATGATCATTGGCCAATAGGCGGCAAGGTATTCGCGCCCGGCAATGGCGACGATGATCCATTCCCCCGCCACCATGCCAACGCCCACAACGGCGATACCGGTGACAATGGCGATGCGCGTGATCGCGGCGGTAAGCGCCTTTGCCCCTTCTGGATTACGGACAAGCTCCGGGTAAACCGCGCGCAGCAGCGCCTGGGCCAGTTTCAGCAGCCCCTCCCCCAATTGCGCTGCAACGCGATAGATACCCGCCAGCGCAGCCCCGCCGATGGCGCCTGTCAGCAGGACCAGCAATTGCCTGCTGGAGATTGTCAGCATACCTGTAAGCGAGGTGCCGATAACAAAGCTCCAGGCGTTCTTTTGGCTGGCGGGCAGGCGTGCAAGGCCAAAGCGGTGCCAGTGGATCGCCTCAGTTCGGGCGGCCAGCCACCAGTACATGCCTGCCGTGGCCAGTTCTGCCATGCCCCATACAACCAGAAACGCGATGATCGAGGGGTTCGTCGCCACCACGATGGCAGCGCCCATCGCGCGCATGATGCTGGTCGTGGCATCGGCGGCGGCAGCGCGGGCATATTCATCGTGCAGCCGCAAAAGCCCGGTGGGCGTGGAACGGATGGCCAGCAGAGAGACGAATGTGAACAGAAATGTCGGCAGGCGAAGATCCGGCGCGATCGGCAGCCAGTTACCGGCGAAGCGCAAAATCAACGCTGCCGCTGCCGTTCCGGCGATAATGGTGGTGGCATCCAGCGCCAACGCAAAGCCCGTGGCGGATTTGCGGCCGTCCTCGTCCTGACCCCAGCGGATTACCGCCTGCCATGTCTGGAAACTGGTAAATCCCACCACCAGCTGCGCGAAGGTGAAGGCGATCACGAACTGGCCGAAACCTTCCAGCCCCAGCGCGCGCGTTGCCAGCGCCAGATAGACAAGGCTGAGCACTGCGTTGATACCGCGCGCGCCCATCAGCCAGCCGGTGTTCTGTAATGCGCGACGGATCATCGCGTCGCCCTGCCCCAGCATGTGAGCAATTGCAAAAGCGATATCGGCCCGCCACAGTCCATCCCCAGGGAGATAGCATCATGAACATACCCACGGCTCGCCTCGCGTTCTTCAAACTGAATGTCGAAGACCTGGCAAAGGCGCGCAGTTTCTGGGAGGCGGCTTTCGGCTTCACCGTCACCGCAACCTATGACGAGGACAGCTTTGTCGAACATATCATGGCGCTGCCGGGTCAGGCCGAATCCGGTCCCACGCTGATGCTGGTGCAAAGCCGCCCTGCGCAAGAGGTGCCCGTGGGGCCAGGGCATGGCCCCGTGGGTCTGGTGTGCGTCGATATTTCCGCCAGCTTCGCCCATGCGCTGGACAATGGGGCTACGGCGCTGATGCAGCCCACCGATGTTGGCGGCGTGATGGTGGCGATGCTGAAGGCACCGCAAGGGCACGAGATTGAACTGGTGCAGCCTCTGGCCTGATGGTTACTCGGCAGGCACCGGCGCTGTTTCGAGCACCCGTGAATGTGCGCCGATCTGCCCCCCGTTCACCACGCCCAGCAGGAATACCAGCGCCGCAATGGCAAGCGCGGGCAAGGCGATCAAACCCATAACAGTCTCCAGGCCCAACGCCATCTCCAGCGCCATGGAGCCTGCCCAGGCGGGGATGATGATCCCTGCAATACGGCCCCAGCCCCCGGCCCAGCCTATCCCCGACGATCGTATTTCGGGCGGGTAACCCAGTGTCGCC
>JBASBA010000033.1:0-2324 GCA_049650885.1 Alteraurantiacibacter sp.
ATCCCGAAGTGATCCATCGCATCGGCCCGCGCCAGATTACAGAAATGGCACAGTTGCAGGCGGCGCTGCTGGCCCGTGCTTCCGGCTGGCTGAAGGCGGGCGGCACGCTGATGTATGCAGTCTGCTCTCTGGAGCATGAGGAGGGCGAGAATATCGTTGCCGGCAGCAATTTGCAGCCCGATCCGATCCACGCCGACGAACTGCCCGCCGGTTTGCAGGCAACTGCCGATGGGTATCTGCGCACCGATCCCGGAATGCTGGCTGCCGACGGCGGGCTGGACGGATTTTTCATCGCCCGCTTCACGGCCTGACGCTTTACGCATCTCGCAAATCTGCACGCCGCAACTTCCAACGCGAAGTTGACAATTGTGTGATGAAAGCGGTGTCCAGCGATGGTTAATGGCTGCTGGTACGACATGGCGCGGGCATATTTCAGGCCCGCTTTGGGCGTAGGAAAGGTCGGTTAATTCAAGCGCGCTTGAGTTTTATAAGGTTTTCATCGCTATTGCACGTGATGCTGAATTACTCTCCCCGTGCCTGCAGGTTATCAAACAGACCCTGAAACAGGTTCAGGGTGACGGTGAGGATCCGGCGAGGTTTTCAGCCCACGTTCCCGCTTCTCGGAATTGACATTCAGCGGACTGACCGCTTCGCAGACGCAAACGGTGTTGCTAAAACCTGACTGTCTGCTGACGACCCCCATAACTGACTCTCGGATGTCTCGCTGCCGAGGGAGAAACCAGCTATCGAACAGAAGATATTTGGTTAACGTTTAAGCGCTAGGCGAGGACATCCCGCACTCCTGCGGGCAGTCTCCCGGAGCTTCGCGATTGCGTGTCGTCAGCTGTATCGTCCACGACCATAATCTCTGGTTTGTCCTGATGGCCGCGATCCTTTGTTTGAGCGGATCGCTGGTTGCCTCCACACTATTTCGCCGCACTTTTCTAGAAGATGGTATTGCCAAGGCGCACTGGTGCTTTCTTTCAGCGGTGACAGCCGGGGCTGCGACTTGGGCTACCCACTTCATCGCGATGCTTGGCTATGAGGTAAGTGCCCCTGTAAGTCTGGATGGTGCTCTTACCGTCCTATCGGCGCTCATTGCAGTTGCCGGTATTGGGTCAGGAATATTTCTGGCAACTCTCAGGCAGTCGCCAGCTGCTCCCGTTCTCGGTGGCGCGGTAATAGGACTGGCAATTGCCTCGATGCACTACGTCGGGATGTTCGCCTACCGCGTCGATGGCCTTGTTCGCTGGGACACAACCTACATCGCAGCTTCATTAATCCTCACCACTGTTTTGTCAGCCCTTTCGATCAAGCGCATGCAATCGGGCGCAGAGAACGGTCGCGTAGTTCAAGCTGGCATTCTCTTGGCTTTGGCGATTGTCGGACTTCACTTCACAGGAATGGCCGCATTCTCGGTCACGCCGATGCCCGGCTACTCAGAGGGAGCAAATAGCGAAGCTTTCGCAACCATGGCCGCCGCTATCGGACTGGTAGCGCTGCTCATCGTCGGCACCGGAATCTCGACCTATCTCCTGGAGCGTAAGACCAACTCCAAAGGCGAATCCCGGATTGCCCATATCGCAATGCATGATGCGCTGACCGATCTTGCAAACAGGCGTCAGTTCACCAAGGCACTTCGCTCGGAATGTGAGAAGCTGGAGAAGTATGGGAGGCCATTCTCGCTGCTCATGGTCGACCTTGATCGCTTCAAGCCAGTCAACGACACCTTGGGCCATCCCGTGGGTGATGAGGTGCTTAGGAGGGTTTCCAAACGCCTGCGCGTTGCCGTTCGCAACGGGGATATGGTGGCGCGGATCGGGGGCGACGAGTTCGCGATCATCAGCTTCGGAGTGAACGATGAGCGACAGGCTGCGATAATCGCTGAGAGGATCGTGGATCTTCTGTCTCGGCCGATGATCATCAAGGGTAATGTAGTTGAGCTAAGTGCAAGCGTGGGCGTGGCCGTTGCTCCAGAACACGGAACCGATCCAGATAAGCTAACGCAGCACGTGGACATTGCGCTCTATTCCGCAAAGCACAACGGGAAACAAACCCACCGCTTCTTCGATCCATCGCTAATGAAAACGATACAGCGCAAGCGCGCTCTCGAGGCATCGTTGCGCCGCGCCTGCATGCGGGACGAGTTCACCATCGTTTACCAGCCGGTTTTCAACTCGGACGGAACAAAGATCTGCGCCGCAGAAGCACTACTGCGATGGAAGTGTCCGGAGCGAGGCAACATCTCGCCGTCCGAGTTCATTCCGATCGCCGAAGAGCTGGGTCTCATTTCGCGCATCGGTTCAGGTGTTCTGAATCAAGCC
>JBASBA010000034.1:0-2953 GCA_049650885.1 Alteraurantiacibacter sp.
GGTCCATCCGTTTCAGGCTGGAAAGATCGGGGTGCAGTCGTTCCACCTGCACGCGCGCCTGAAAATTCACGCTATAATTGCCCTCCGCGCGAACCCAGATCCGTTCACCGATATCGTTATGCGCCGGCACGCGCGCGGTGTGCAGCGCGGGCGACATGATCGTCTTGCTGGACAGGATCGTCTGTTCGGGAATGGCGGCGGCCTCGAACTGCAACAGCAGGTCGGTCGGCTCGTCCAGGTGAAACGCAAAGCTTGCGGATATATCTATGGGCATACTGTGGCGAACGCGCGGGAACGAAGGCGGTTTCGCTATTCTCCAATAATGTGTGCTATGATTTCGCGGCTGTGTGGTGCACGGCGATGTTCGGCCAGGTAAAGGCCCTGCCACGTGCCCAGCGCCAGCCGTCTGCCCGATACCGGAATGCTGAGAGAGGCGCCGGTCAGCATGGTGCGGATATGCGCGGGCATATCGTCCGGCCCTTCGCTGTCATGCTCATATTGCGGCCCCTCCGGCACGGCCTTTTCCAGCCAGCGCAGAAGATCGCGTTGCACGGCAGATGCTGCATTTTCATTGATCAGCAGGCTGGCCGAAGTGTGGCGACAGAACAGAGTGAGAAGGCCGGTCTGAATACCGGTGCCTGCAAGCCAGTCCGCCACATCATCGGTAAATTCGAACAGCGCGGGTCCGCGCGTTTGTATGGTGAAGCGGTGCTGATCCTGTTGCATGGCTTCCTATATAGGCAATCATGCCGCGCCAGATAGACCTGTTTGCCCAAGATCGCCCGACGCCCGATCCCGTCCTGCCCCCGATTGCAGGCCTGCGATTCGTGGCGGACGCTATTTCGGCATCGCAGGAGGCAGCATTTGAAGCCTTGATCGATACTGCCGGGTTGGAGCCGTTCCGCTTTGGCCAATGGACGGGGAAGCGGCTGACGGCCTATTATGGCTCCGCCTATGATTTCCAGCGCGGGCGAACAGCGCCCGCACCACCACTGCCCGATTGGCTTTTGGAACTGCGCGGCAAGCTGGCCCCGCAATTCGGGCTGGAGGCAGACGCGCTGCAACAGGCGCTGCTGATCCGCTACGATCCGGGCGCTGGTATCGGCTGGCATCGCGATCGTCCGCAGTATGATCAGGTGATTGGCCTGTCTCTTGGCGCACCCGCCGTGATGCGCCTGCGCCGTCGCAACGCGGCTGGCGGTTTCGACCGCCACCGGCTTTTGCTGCCCCCGCGCGCCGCCTATCTGCTGGGCAAAGAAGCGCGCGACAGATGGGAGCATTCCATCGCTCCGTTGGAAGAAACGCGCCGGTCCATCACTTTTCGCACTTTCCGCTAGTCCTGAGAGGCTCTGGACGCTGGACGGCATTCGCGGCAGATTTGCCAGCGAGTGTAATTCGATTCCGATCAGCCGGTTGTGCTGGAAGGCACGGTCACGTCTTTTCGGTTCACCAATCCGCATGGCACGCTGGTGCTGGATGTTGATGGGCGTGAATGGCGGGCGGAAACCAATGCCCCGGTGGTGCTGCGGCGTCGCGGCTGGACAAGAGGCAGCGTAAGGCCGGGCCAGCAGGTCACGCTATTCGGCTGGCGCGCGCGCGATGGGCGCAGTTACATGAGCCTGCGTGAAGTGCGCGACGAGAACGGCCAGAAGATCGTTAACGCGCCATTCGGCAAGAATGACGGATGATTGCTATCGCAAGGCTGACGGGCCTGTCACTGGCCCTGCTGGTAGTGCCTGCCGCAGCGCAGGATAGCGCGCCTGATCTCTCCGGCTTCTGGGCCCGTTGTTCGAGATGGGAGAACCGGACCAGGATATGCTGGCGAGGCTGCCGGATGGCATGGTGCTGGTAGAGGACAGCGGCGTGGTGGAAGTTCCACGCGGCGAATTTGGCGGGCTGGATCCGGCTGACCAGGCCCTTTCCCGCGCACAGGAATGGCAGCCGGATGACGATATGACGCTGCAATGCGTGAGCCTGTCGCCCAGCACCATCACCAATAACGGGCTGGATCACTGTGCCGATCTGCGCATGGTGGAACGCTATCGCTTGGATGCCGAGGGCGGGCGATTGCTGGCGACACAATGGTTCAGCGATCCCGCCATGATCCGCAATGATGGCGCGCGCTGAATAGATTGGGAGAAGCGAGAGGGGGAGCACATCTACCCCTATGATTGCGATCCCACCTTCGGGCTGGAATATTCCGCATCCGCGCCTGAATAGGCTTGCGCCGTTCGGCCCCGTTGTTAGTCTCCCAAGAAACCTAGGGGGCCTTCATGAATGGTATCAAGCAGGCGGCGCTGGCCGCCACGGCGACTGTCACACTGTCGGCGCCCGCCATCGCGCAGGAACGCCCGATCGCATTTGAAGGCGCCACGATCCTTACGATGGCGGGCGATAGCGGCACTGGTAGTATCGAAAACGCAACGCTGGTGATCCGTGATGGAGAGATCGTGGCGGTGGGTGCAGGCGTGAATATCCCAGCCAATGCTGACAGGCGGGATGCCAGTGACATGGTGATCATGCCGGGCATCGTCGATACCCATTCGCATATCGGGCAGGTAACGGGCGCTGACAGTTCCTCTGCCATCCAGCCTGATGTACGCGCATTTGACAGTATCAATGTGCGCGACAGTTCCATCGACCGCGCCCGTTCCGGCGGCGTCACCACGGCCAACATCATGCCGGGCAGCGGATTTTTGATGAGCGGGCAGACCTTCTACATGCACCTGACGCAAGGCAATTCCATCACGGATTACGCCTGGATGAGTGACGATGGCGCGGTTCTGGGCGGCATGAAAATGGCCAACGGCACCAATCCGTTTCGCGACAATCCCGCCTTTCCATCCACCCGTGCGCGCAGTGCGGCGATGGTGCGGCAGCACTTCGTAACCTCGCAGGAATATTGCCGGGGGGAGCGTAGCCCCCGCGACATCGGGCTGGATGCCATGTGCGA
>JBASBA010000035.1:0-3285 GCA_049650885.1 Alteraurantiacibacter sp.
GCGCAGTTCCGCTGCTCGAGGCGCTCAACGCATCCTCCGCCGTGCTTCCCAACCGCCACATCCGCGCGCGGACCGAGGCGGCGGCCGAACAGGTGCGCGAGGGCGGCAGCCTCAGTCGAGCTATTACCGATGCGCAGGTCTTCCCATCGATGCTTGTCGCTATTGTCGCCAGCGGCGAAGCGAGCCGCAATCTCGGCAATGCTCTCGAACGGGCGGCGCGCGAACTCGAACGCGAAGTAGACGAGCAAACGCAGGTGATGGTATCGCTGGTCGAGCCAATGGTACTCCTGGCAATGGGTGGCATGGTTCTGCTGATGGTGATGGCCATTCTTATGCCGATCATGGGCATGAACGATCTCGCACTGTCCTGAACCCTTAATCGATTATAGTATCGAAGCGCTTTCCGGCCAGAAAGGGTGCCGTCCCGACCGCAGCGGCCGTGGGCCACACGCTAAGCGCGCCTTCGCGAGAAAGCCGGAACTCCAGCATTCTTGCGCCGCGCGGACCGCCCGCCAGAGAACCGGTTGTTTGGTCGCCGACAGGTGTGAATTCTCCGCGCAGCGCGGGAAATCGGGCTGGAAGTCCGGGCAGGTTTCGTGCTGCACAAGTAACCGGCCCCGTTTCCACGCGGCCTCCGATCTCATGGTTGTCACTGCCAAACGTTGCCCGCTCCAGCCTGAGATTGCCGATGAAATCGCAGGCGAAGGGAAGGTTTGGGGCCAAGGCCGATACCATGCTCCCGTCGATCTGACCGGAGACATTCTCGAGCGTCAACACCTCGCTGCGCCGGATCGCATCACCCGCCAGGTCTGTGCCCCCACCAGTGATGTGCCATTCGGCGGTATAGCCCAGATTGGCAAGGCTGGTCAGTGGCGCGACCGACCAGTCCATACGTAGCGTCGAGGCAAGGACGGCTTCACCGTTCCAGATGGTCCCACCCACTTGCAATCGCTCGTCTTCTTCGATGAGCGTGCCAGCAGGAATAGTTATTAACAACCCTACCAAGTATGCTATCACCCCGACTACGAGAAACATCAGCTCTTTGCTCCGAAATCGGCGCGGCTTGACGGGAGTAACCAGAAGTGCATCCGGATCGACGTCTTCTGCTGAAATCTTTGCCGTCAGTTCTGCTTGCATCTTCGCTCTTTCCGCTAGGCTCCGCGTTAGCGGCACAGCCAAGATTTCCTGCCGCACTGCTCGTTCCCCAGACCGGCGACCACGCGGCGCTGGGCCGCAGCATGGAACGTGCCGCGAGTCTAGCGCAAGGTGCCGACGAGGAAAAGCATTTGCTGGTTTTCGACACAACCGACACGACGTCCGGCGCGCACGAAGCGGCGCGGCAGGCTCGGCGGGAAGGAGCAACGATTATCCTGGGCCCGGTGTTCTCGGCTCAGACCCGACCGGTCCTGGATGCGGTTGGGTCGGATATCCCGGTATTGTCATTCAGTAACGATCTCGACCTGCGCGAGAGTGGTGGATTCATGCTCGGCGTGACTGCGGATCAAGCGGTACGAGCCATCCTTGGCTATGCTGCAGGTCGCGGGATCCGACGTGTCGCGGTAGGCGGTGCCGAAACCGGGTGGGCCGGACAAGTCCGCGATGCGGCGCGGGCGAATGGATTGTCCACCGGGATTTCAATCACCCCGCTGCCTTCTGGCGAATTGTCCGAGATCCCGCCTATTGTTGAATCGCAGGACGGGTATCCCGACGCTGTATTGATGCCCGACGCCGTCGCGCTGGCGCGCTTGGCTCCGTCGCTTTCGGCTATCGGGGTGCAGCCGCTGGGTGCCTTTTCGGACCTGGACCTGACCGACAGTGTTCTCAGGACGCTTGATGGCGCGTGGGTAGCGGCGCCGGACATTGCTGATTTCTCTGATTTCGCCTCGGCTTTCGAGAGCCGAATGGGAACGCGGCCTGGTCTGCTCTCGGGACTGGCATATGACGCGGCACGGATCGCCGGCATTCTTCGGCTGAGTGGGAGCACAGATAGGTCCGCCTTGCTGTCGATCCCGCGGTTCGACGGCGTTTGCGGCGACCTGCGGTTTCGTGAGGATGGCAGCGCCATGCGTACGATGTCGGTCCTCCAGGTCTCGCGCGGTCGGCTGCTTGCGATCGGAGTCGGGGCACCGGTGTGACCTGCCGCGCGCACGATTTGCCGAAGGGTCGCGGGGAAGAAGGCTTCACGCTAGTCGAATTACTGGTCTCCCTCGTCATTTTCGCATTGATTTCGCTCGCTGGGGTCCAGCTCATTCAAACAATGATCGGCGTCCAAGAGCGTACCGGTACACGCGGAGAGCATTTGGGCGCACTGCAACGCGGATTGTATCTGCTCGTTGCTGATCTGGAGCACCTGTCACAAGGCCCTGCTTTGAACGAGGGCGTGTTGGTATTCGTCCGGTCGAGTACGATGACAGACTATCAGGTTTCCTACCGCTTTGCCGAAGGAGCGCTTTTGCGCAGCGTGGGGGATGAGGAGCATGCGGTGCTTACGGGCGTCGAGAACTACGATCTGCGCTTTTTGAAGGACGGTGTCTGGCAGACCATCCCGTCGACAGAAACGAATACATCGCGCCCGGCCGCGGTGGAAATCCAAATGGAGATGGCATCGGGACCGGGTCTGACGGGCGGACCAATTCGCCGGGTCGTGGAACTGCCCCAAGAATGAGCGTGCCTGGCAATACCGGTGAACGGGGCATGATCCTTATCAATGTACTCGTGGTTGTCATGCTGGCGACGGCGGTGCTGGCTCTAACCATCGCGGGAGACGACGAAAATGTCGAGCGCAGCGTTCGGTTGCGGTCGGCCGCAGAAGCGCAGGCTATCGCACTCGGGGGCGAACTTTCAGCCGTCACTGCCTTGCGGCGGGATCTCGCACGCGGTAACCGCGTCGATACGCTGAATGAAGAGTGGGCACTGATCGGAGACGTCGAAGCGCCGATAGACAACGGCACGTTTACCTTCGCGGTTTTTGATGCCCAGGCGAGATTCAATCTTGCGAACCTTTCCCGGGGAGACCTGGTCTCGCGCAGTTTGATGGCCAAGATCGCGCTGGCCGCCGGACTCGATTCGGAGCAGGTCGCCGGTCTGATCGACGCTATGGCTAGGGGCGCCGTCCCGGACGATTTCTCCGACCTCCTAGAGCTCGGCCTGACGCCTCAACAAATCGCCTCTTTGACAATTTATTGCACATTTCTTCCTGAGCCTACACAAATCAATCTCGCAACTGCGCCGGAGGAACTTCTCGCAGTTGTCCTCGATAGTCCGGCGCGGGCGCGTTCGATAGTT